>JAZRMD010000059.1:0-13650 GCA_045647285.1 Acutalibacteraceae bacterium | reverse complement strand
GGTGGATTACGAGTTGGCACGGACTATGCGTGCTTCCTATTACTTTATCGGCGCATTGTTAGGTAAGTGTGGGAGTGCTCGTGTACCTCTGCCCGGTGGCTGTTGGTTTGGGGTCCGGCCCATTGACCTGCACCTTAAGGGGTTTCGGGCCCTAGGCGCTCAGGATATGCCGCTGGACCAGGGCGTGATAGAACTACACGCTGACCATCTTGTGGGTAACTCGGTATATCTGGATACCGTCAGCGTGGGTGCCACAGTCAACATTATGTTGGCCGCAACCCGTGCGCGCGGTATGACCATCATCGAAAACGCAGCTAAGGAGCCGCATATCGTTGACCTGGCTAACTTCCTTAACACCATGGGGGCCGATGTGCGTGGTGCCGGTACGGACGTCATCAAGATTCGTGGTGTCCAGCAGCTGCACGGCGCCACCTATTCCATCATCCCCGACCAGATCGAGGCCGGCACCTATATGGCAATGGCGGTTGCTACTCGTGGTGACGTGCTGGTGCGTAACGTGACGCCCAAGCATCTGGAGTCCATTACCGCTAAGCTGGAGGAAATGGGTGCAATCATTGAAGAGATGGACGATGCGGTGCGTGTGCGATGCAACGGTCCGTTGCGCCCCTGCAATATTAAGACTATGCCCCATCCTGGATTTCCTACGGATATGCAGCCGCAGATTGGCGTTTTGCTTTGCCTGGCAGAAGGTACCAGTTCCATCACAGAAGGTATATGGGAAAATCGCTTCCGCTACGTGGATGAGCTTGTCCGTATGGGCGCTGTGGTTAAAGTGGACGGTAAGACGGCCACCTTTACCGGTGTCAAGGAGTTGACGGGCGCCCCTGTGGAGGCTGTTGACCTGCGCGCCGGTGCAGCTATGGTGATTGCCGGTCTGGCCGCCAATGGTGTTACGGAGGTGGACGGTATTGTGTATATTGAACGTGGCTATGAGGATATTGTGGAAAAGCTGACCCGGTTAGGTGCAGATATTCGCCGTGTTCAGGTGCCGGAAACGCAGGCGCTTCAAGCATAGTTTTTACACAACACGTAAGCCGCAGGGCAGGATTGCTCTGCGGCTTTATTTCAGGAGAGATTACAATGCTTCGATATTGTTCGCTTTTTAGTTCCAGTAGCGGCAACTGCACGTACGTGGGTACCTCCGACGGCGGTGTTTTGATTGATGCCGGCGTGTCGGCCAAGCGTGTGGACACGGCATTAAAGGACCGGGGGATAGACCCGGCTACCATTCATGCCTTGCTGATTACCCACGAACACAGCGACCATATTGCCGGAATGCAGGTGCTCACCAAGCGATATCATTGGCCGGTGTTGGCATCGGAGGGTACGTTGGATGCTATGGCGCAGGCGGATAAGCTTCTGCCTTCGCAACGGTTGTTTGTGATGCAACCCGGCCAAAAGGTGACGGCCGCCGGGTTGGAGATATTGCCCTTTAATACCCCTCACGATAGCCGCCAATGTTTGGGTTTTCGTATCCACGGCGGTGACCGTACGATGGCGATTGTGACGGATATGGGGTACGTTACCGATGAGGTGCGCAACGCCATTACCGGCAGCCAGTTGGTCCATATCGAGTCCAACCACGACCCGGTAATGTTGCGCAACGGACCGTACCCTGTATATCTGCAGGAGCGTATTCTGGGACCGGGAGGGCACCTGTCCAACGAGTCCTGTGCCAAGGAACTGCCGTCTTTATTACATAATGGTGCTACACGGTTTGTGTTGGCGCACTTAAGTGAGCATAATAATACGCCGTCCTTAGCGATACAAACGGCAGAAAACGTACTGGCATCCGCTGGTGCTGTGCGTGACCGGGATTACTTGTTGCAGACGGCACAGCCTACGGGCGAAGGTCCGGTTATTTACTTTTAATGGTGGGATTACGATGTTAACGGTGGATGTGCTTTGTGTGGGTAAACTCAAAGAAGCGTACTGGCGCGATGCGTGTAATGAATACCTTAAGCGCTTAGGTGCCTATTGCCATTTTCGTGTGACGGAGGTGGCGGAGGAACGGCTGGGAGATAATCCGTCAGCGGCGCAGATAGAGGCTACTCTATGCGCCGAGGGCGAACGACTGCTCAGCCATATTCCTTCCGGTAGTGCCGTAGTAGCGCTGTGTATTGAAGGGAAGGAGCTGGACTCTCCGGAACTGTCGGCATATATACAGAAAGTGACGGTTGAGGGAATCAGCCACATATGCTTGGTTATCGGTGGCTCATGGGGACTTTCCCAACAGGTAAAGTCTAGAGCCAATCTGCGTTTATCAATGTCACCAATGACCTTTCCGCATCAATTGGCCCGGGTCATGTTGTTAGAGCAATTGTATCGAGCCTTTCAGATTGCCGCCGGCGGCAAGTATCATAAGTAATAATAAAGACGGGAGCAAGAATGTGTCTTGCTCCCGTCTTTGTTTGTTTTGTAGTCCCGCCGTGCCGTAATGCTGTCGGAATAACCTGCTACTGTACAAAGCAGGTGGGTATCGCCCGTCTATTTCCGGCTCCCTTCTTCCTGTACACGAACGCATACGGGGAGGTCTGCACTCTTTAGCCGGAGCTGGATTCCCGTTATCAAAGTGTAGTAGGGTTACAAGACAGCTGTCCGCGCACACGGCAGGATGGTGTGTTAGCTGACTGGCTTGTTATCGTCCTCGTCCACGGTGTTGATCTCATAGTATTCGGACAGGCGTTCTTCAAAGATGCCGGCGATCTCGTCAAACACCGCATCATCTTCAATGGGGACCAACAGGTCCTCGCCATCCTGATCGATCACTTCCAGTATAACCAGTTCGCCGTCGCCCTCTACCGCCTGTTCGGCTTCGGCGTATACCGGCAACAGTGCTACATAGCGGCTCTCGTCGGTTTCGATCGCATCCAGAAGTTCAAACTGGTGTTCGTTGCCCTCATCGTCCAGCACGCTAACCAGATCGTTTCCGTATTCTTCAGCCATATTATCACTCCTTTGCTTTGCTCATTAATATGATAGCGTATCCTGACATGTTCGTCAAGATGCTTTTTGTGGAAAAAGAACGGTTACCTTGTCGTATTCTTATGCATAGTATGGAACTGGAGGGGGGGATAACCATGGCAAACCGGTATATACACGTGGGCTCCATTACCAACGCAATGCGCGGCAAAGGATTATTGGAAAAACAAGGCATCCGGTCGTATATCCATCGGACGGTTGCTCCTCCTCAGGGAGATGGCTGCGGCTATAGCCTGTTGGTGACGGAAAAAAGTGGACAGGCTACCGCAATATTAACACGGAATGGAGTTCGTGTTATTCGCGTCAGCGAAGGTATATGAGAGGGGGAGAGTGATGATGTATTTTGATAATGCGGCTACCACCTGGCCGAAACCACGTCAGGTGGTGGATGCGGTGGCTAATGCTATGGTGCGGTACGGTGCAAATCCCGGTCGTGCCGGACATCGTATGAGCATAGAAACGGCACAGGCGGTTTACCGATGCCGAGAAAAGGTTGCGGCGTTTTTTGGCTTATCAGATCCAACGGGTGTCGTGTTTATGCCCAATTGTACGGCGGCACTTAATACGGTCATACAAGGAATAATGAGGGATGGAGGGACGGTGTTAATATCTGACCTGGAGCATAATGCCGTTTTACGTCCTTGTCACGCTTTGCGCGGCGCCTATAGTCGTTATCAAGTGGCACGTTGGTCACCGAATGATGAAGAAGTCGTTGCCGCTTTTCGTCGTGCCATCACCCCCCAGACCAGGTTGATTGTGTGTACTCACGCATCAAATGTGTTTGGAGTCACTTTTCCGATTGAGCGCATAGCGAGGTTAGCCCATGAGTACGGTATCCCCATCTGTGTGGACGCGGCGCAGACGGCAGGTGTATTGCCGATTTCCATGGAGGAGATGGGGATCGACTATCTCTGTGTGGCGGCGCACAAAGGACTGTACGCACCAATGAGCAGCGGCATATTGCTGTGCCGTGATAAGGAACGTGTGCCACCGCTGTTGACCGGGGGAACGGGGAGTTACTCCCGGCAGCCGGAACAACCGCCGGAACTTCCGGACCGACTGGAAAGCGGCACGTTACCAGTACCGTCCATCGTTGGCATATCCGCTGGTTTGGATTTTGTAAACTGTGTTGGACGGGAAGTCATATATGAGCACGAGATCAAAATGTTACAGTCGCTTTATCACGGCCTTTCTGGATGTAAAGGCGTTCGTCTGTACACGCCAATTCCGAAACGGGGAAGGACGGCACCGGTGTTGTCGATAAACGTAGACGGGTATAGCAGTGAAGAATTGGCGCGTGAATTGGACCGATGGGGCGTAGCCGTGCGTGCCGGACTGCATTGTGCTCCTATGGCGCACCGTCATTTCGGCACCATAGATGGTGGAACGGTCCGCTTTGCGCCGTCGGCTTTCACTAAAAGCGCCGATGTTGAAAAAATATGCAAATTATTTCATCAATTCACCGAAAAAGCGTTGCACACAGACAAAAATGTGGTATAATGATTGTGGAAGTTTGTTTATATCACATACACGTATTCCTTTTATGGAATACGCAGGAGGTTTGTATGGCGGCGTTTTTGCACACAATATGGGAGAATATCACCTTATTCTTCGCCTCATATAACTGGCTATCTGATACGCTGGACATTTTGATGGTGGCCTTCTTTATCTTCTTTGTTATTCGTTTAGTCCGTGATTCTCGTGCAGAGCAATTAGTCAAGGGTATTGCTCTGTTGGGCATTCTGTATCTTTTAGCTACCTTGTTGAATCTAACAACGGTCAAGTATCTGCTGACGGCGGTGTTTGACAACGGTCTTATCGTTCTCGTGGTGATTTTCCAACCGGAGATTCGTCGTGCGCTGGAGCAAGCCGGTCATTCCCGGGCCGGTATTATCCGCGTATTTGACGGCTTTAATCAGGTGGACAGCGCTGCGGTGATCGAGCAATGGCATAAGGCGATCGATTCCACGGCGGATGCGCTTATTTCCTTGCAGAAGCAGAAGATGGGTGCGTTGATCGTGATGGAACGCACCACCCGTTTGGGTGAGATTATCCGCACCGGCACCACCATTGAGGCGGAGCCGTCTGCCGAGCTAATTGCCAACATCTTTTTTAATAAAGCGCCTTTGCATGACGGTGCCGCGATTATACGTGACGGTTTGTTGTGCGCCGCCGGATGTATTTTGCCCTTGACGGATAATCTGCAGATCAGCCGTGAATTGGGTACTCGGCATCGCGCCGGTGTGGGAATGAGTGAAAACTCCGACGCTGTCGTGATCATTCTTTCGGAAGAAAGTGGTATTATCTCGGTGGCTGTGGGAGGGGAACTGACCCGCAATTATAACCGGGATACCTTGGTTAAGATGCTGGAAGACACCATTTTGTGGAACGATAAGGAGCCCAAGCGTTCTAAGAAAAAGCAGAAAAAGGGGGCGGAATGATGAAAAAGCGTATTTCCCTCGGACGCCTTCTGCGTAACGACAAATTGATGATGGTGGTTTCTCTGTTGTTGGCTATTCTCGTGTGGGCGTTGGTGGTTTATGGACCGAGTAATAGCCAAGAAAAGGAAATTACCGGTGTTCCGATTTCCGTTACTCTCAACGATTATGCGCGACAGACCTTAAATTTGCGTATCACTAGTGGAAACAAAGCAACCGCTACCGTAACCGTATATGGTCTGCGTTCGGTGGTGGGTAACCTGTCTGCATCCGATATTACCGTTACGGCCGATACCGGTAACGTGATCAAGGAAGGCACGTATACTCTGCAGCTTCGTGCTGTTGCCAACGGCGACTATACCATTAAGAGCCTGGTGGGTGACGACGGCAATAACGATACCGTAACGATTACCTGTGATGTATGGAAGAGTGCCGCTTTCCCTGTGGAAGTGACCATGAACAATATTTCCTTAACAGACGAAAAGACCCTACAATTTGGCACACCTCTGGTGGATAGCGATGCAGTCAAGGACGGTGCTATCACCCTGTCTGGCGCCAAGTCGGATATTAATCGCATCGCTAAGGTGGTTGCGATCATTGAGGATAAGGATACCATCAGCGAGGCCAAGGTGTACACCGCCCGGTTGGAGGCGCAAGACCAAAGTGGTAATGCGGTTTCGGGCGTTACCTTTGAGGGCGTTGAGGATGGAAAGGTTAGTGTAACCGTGCCGGTTATGGTATATCGTAAGGTGGAATTAAAGCCGTCACTCAACAATACGCCGGCCGCTTATCGTGACCGCACCGGTCTTGTGACGGTATCTCCATCTACCGTGGAGCTGTGGGGTGTTCCGTCTGAGTTGGACGATTATATAGAATCCGTACAAAATATGTTGCGGTTGGACTTTGACCAACTTTCTCCCGGTAACATGATACAGAACATTGCGCTACAGGAAGTGGACGGTATTCGCCCGGTTAACGGGAACGAGACCATACAGTTGAAGGTGGCTCTGTCTTCCATCACATCCAAAAAAATCAGTGCCGAGGTGAGCGCAGCCAACTTTGTAGTCCGCAATTGTCCTGCTGGATTTACCGTTACTCCCAAGCAGAGTAAAGTAGCCGATATTATGATCTGTGGTACAGAAAACGCCCTTAAACAGATCAAGCCGGACGATGTGATGTTTATACTGGATATGTCCAACACAGCTACTCCCGGTCAACAGACGGCCAAGGTTCGTGTGGGTATTCGTGGCCAGGAAGGTGTATGGGCCTACTACGGCGAAGCGGCCCATGGCGTAGACGTGTTGGTTTCTGTGGAACAGCAATAATGTATAATAAACAGCGGAGCATACGCCGGATGTGGCGTATGCTCCGCTGTTTATTTAGATCAATTTTAGTAACACGATACCATCGTCGGCGAAAAATGATAAAGAATAGTTCCGCAAATATTGTTTGGTATCGGAAAGATAAATGTTGACCAGTTGCGAGGTAGCCAACTGGTTTTTTAAAAATAGGGCGGCGCTGTCGTACACGTCCTCATGGAAGGCCAGTTGTATTATGTCGTTACCATCGATTATCTGTTGCGCGATAGCCAACGCAATCTCATACCGGTCGTTGTGCTCAATATAGGTGCCGCTTCTGCGGTGGTAATTATCCTCGTATGTTACGCACGTGTCAACGCTGGGCTGTTTGTCGTCAATGGAATGTGTCGCTTCTATCTGCGTTGTGGGAATGTTAAAGTAATTGTATATCGGATGGTCGTGCGAGTCGTTCCAGGTGACGTCCAGATGATAGTTTTTTCCGTTTATGGTGACGAGGTTCCACATATGCGGTGTTCCGGTTTGCTTGTCGTGACCGGTAATCACGGTACACGGGATACCGATGCGCTTAAGAAGAAGTTGCATTGCTTGAGAATACCCTGTGCATACCGCTTTGCCTTCTACCAATGCCCCGTATGCAGAAAAGGAATGTGGGTATTGAAACTCAGCGTTTTCTGCTGTGAAGTCGTAGGTGCAGATCGCGGCAAGTTTATCGTGTAGATACAGTTCTACTTCGTATTGGTCATCGGTCATCGGCCTTTCATTCAATATGTCCGCAACGACGCGATCTAGTTTGTCAATAGCTTTTATTCTGCTGTCTGCATCCATGGTGTAATGGATCTTTATGCCGGTATAATACGTCTTTTCGTAGAGATATAATTCTTTTATAAAGAAGGTGCTGCCGATATAGAAAATCTGAGGATTATCGTATGAAAAAGCATTAAACAGAGATTCCACTTCATCTACCGTGTCCAAAAATACAGGAAACGTAATGTCGACACCGATGGTTTCGCGCGATGCTCCTTGCTCGTCTACAACGGTTATCCACTCATCCTTGGCGTAGTGGTCTGCCAATATCGTGTAGATGGTACCGTAACACTGTTGCAGTCGGTCGTTTAGGCTGTTAAATTGCAAGTTATTCTTAAACAGGTCATAGTATTTGTCCCATTTTACTTCCGTTTTCTCGGCATATGAGGAAGAGGGGAGCGCTGGATACTGAGAGTGGCATCCGGCAAATAACAGTACGATGCACAGCATACCAACGGATACAATGCGAAAGCAATAGCGCATAAAGATACCCTTTCTTGTGGTTGGCGATGTGTGTAAAGTTATTTAGTTTTACATACATTGCCGTCGTTTTCCTCTGCTAAAAACTGCAATGCGTATCGGTAATCGTTAAAGTCACCAATCCGTAGGCTGGTTTTGGTTTCGTCAGCGATATGAGCAAAATCTGCGGACAGATAGCGTTGGGTATGGAGGTATTGATTGATAACAGAAGCCGCTACTTTGGCGCTGAACAAAGCATAGTCAGAGGTTGTTTGTTGTTGGTTGTTTAATAATAGCGCAGTAGCCTTATCGGCATTCAGCAGATGTTCTCCGGCTTCCAGACGCACGGGTTTACCATTGTTATCGGTGTAGGTGACTTCCTCGTTTAATTGGATAGTAAAGTCGTTTCCCAAATATTCAAACCACCGCGTGATCTCCTCGGAGTTAAAGGAAACGTATTGCTTAACGGGTATTTTTTGTATAGAAGCTACCGTTTTGGTGACGGCGACCTCTCCGTTTTTGCGTAAGATCTGGGAGAGCGTGCTGCCGTTACCGTCGTCGATGTCGGCCGAAATACCCGTTGCCCATACGGTGCGATGTTCTGGGTCGGCCGTCAGGCACACAAACAGCTCTTTGTTCTCCTCTCGCACGATGACCAAGAGATGCCCGAGGTCATCTTGAGTAAAAATCGTCTCTTCCGCCGAGGAGTCCGGTGGCGTGTGGGCAGAGGGGGCGTTGGCTGCCAGATTGACCACGACCCAGGCTGTAGCAAAGCACAAAGCTAGGATCAATACGGCCAGGGCCAGGAGCAGTTGCCCCTTTTTGGGCGGTTTATGAAACCGTCTGCGGCGAAATTCCAGAGCCATAGTATCCCTCCTTATAGTTGTTCTCCTATCAGGTGGTGGCTATCTCCACCGGTAATGCGCACGGAGACGAAGGTGCCCGGTGCTTGGTCTGTGTGGGCGTGGACCACCAGATAGGTATCGGTATGTCCTTCGGTTACGCCGTCCTGCAACGGGGTTTCCAGAAGTACTTCCACCGTTTTACCGATATAACTTTGCGCATAATCATCTGCATTCTGATGGGTGGCCGCCATCATCTGCCGACTGCGTTCGACTTTGACGGCGTTGGGAATCTGATTGGGCATTTTATCTGCAATGGTACCTCGCCGCCGGGAATACGCAAACACGTGTACACGGGAAAAGGCGATTTGCTGAACAAAAGCAAGAGACTCGTTAAATTCTTGTTGGGTTTCCCCGGGAAATCCCACCATCACGTCGGTGGTAAGTGCACAGTCGGGGAAGCGCTTGCGCAGTTTTTCACATAATACGGCGTATTCTTCCGTGGTGTAATGCCGATTCATCCGTTTGAGGGTGGCGTCACACCCACTCTGTAACGCTATGTGGAACTGAGGACACAATTTTGACTGTTTTGCCAGCCTTTCCAACATAGAATCGGTCATAAAATCTGGTTCTAACGAGCCTAACCGCACCCGTTGTATCCCCTCGACCGCACACGCTACCTCAACCGCATCTGCCAGGGATTTGCCGGTGTCTTGTCCGTAGGCACTCAGATTGATACCGACCAAAACGATCTCCCGGTATCCGTTGTGCGCCAGAGAGGTTATTTCCTGCTGCATATCGTCAAGGTCACGGGAGCGTACCCGTCCTCGTGCGTAGGGGATAATGCAATAGGAACAGAATCGGTTACAGCCGTCCTGAATTTTTACGTAAGCTCTGGTGCGCCCCAAAAAAGTGGCAATGGTTAGATGCTCGTAGGTTGACCCGTGGGTGGGTATGCACGTGATAGGCGTTTTGGATTTTAAGTAGGTATCCAGAATATAGGGAAGTGCGTTTCTTTGTGCATTACCCAATAGAATATCCACGTCCGGCAACCGGTCATCGTCGCCAAGAAACGCTTGCGGCATACAACCGGTCAGCACGATAATGGCGTTGGGGTTTTCTCGGCGGCAACGATGCAGTTGCTGACGCAGTTTGCGGTCGCTCTCGGATGTGACGGTGCAGGAATTAAACACAACCACATCCCGGCTAATGCCGTCGCCGGGGACGTACTCGTCGGTGCTGTCACCCCGTTGTGTAAACATATAGCGCATTGCCTGCGTTTCGTATTGATTGACCTTGCATCCGAAGGTGTAAAAAGATATCCTCATAATAGACCTCATACTGTACTTAATAACAATATTATAGCTTGTGCAATATAAAAATGCAACTTTCTCACAGGATTATTTTATTAAAGGTTGTTTTTTGACGAAGAAACTGGTATAATACTACCCACAACAAGGAGGGATCGTATGGGATATTCATTTTTTGCTATGTTATCCCGGATGAAGAACATTCATCGGTGGGCATTGATGCGCAATACACGGCAGGAAAACCTTAGTGAACATTCCTATGAGGTGGCGGTGTTGGCACATGCGTTGGCGCTGTTGACAAATCACCATTACGGCGGTCAGGTGGATGCGTCCCGGTGCGCTATGTATGCGCTATACCACGATGCATCCGAGATCATCACCGGAGATATGCCTACGCCCGTCAAGTATCATAATCCGGCCATCCGTGATGCCTACCGCCAGGTAGAGAAGGGGGCGTGTGATACTCTGGCATCCATGCTTCCGGAAGATATGCGCGAAGAATATCGGCAACTGCTGACCGGTGCGACCGACCCGTTGGAAGCGCAGATCGTCAAAGCGGCGGATAAGCTGTCGGCCTTGATTAAGTGCGTAGAGGAACTGGCGCAGGGTAACCGTGAATTCATTAGCGCCCGTAAGTCCACCGAACGTTCCATCCGCGCTATGCAATTGCCGGCGGCTGACGAGTTTCTGGAACAGTACTTGTCTGCCTACGACCTGCCGTTGGATGACCAGTAAACTATAGAGGTGTTATATCGTGTATAAGATTATCAGTAAACAACAACTCAATCCCACCGTCGTGCGCATGCATGTGCTGGCCCCTTTGGATGCCCGTAAAGCGCAGCCGGGCCAGTTTATCATCCTGCGCGTAGACGAGGATGGAGAGCGCATTCCGCTGACCGTTGCCGACTACGACCGGGATGCCGGTACGGTAGCTATTGTGTTTCAGGTGGTGGGCGCTACCACCGAAAAACTGGCGCATCTGCAGGTGGGGGACTGCCTGGCGGATTTTGTCGGTCCTCTGGGTCGGCAGACCGAAACGGATGGCCTGCGCAAGGTGGCGGTTGTCGGCGGTGGTGTGGGATGCGCCATTGCCTATCCCGTGGCTAAGAAACTGCACGAGCAAGGGTGTACGGTACATACTATCGTCGGCTTCCGCAACGAGGATCTGGTAATATTGGAAGACGAGTTTGCTGCCGTCAGCGACCGTATGTGCTTGGTAACCGATGACGGCTCTCGAGGCCAAAAGGGTCTGGTCACGACGGCTCTCAAGGAACTGATGGACAATGGCGAGGTGTACGATGAAGTCATCGCTATCGGGCCGTTGGTGATGATGAAATTTGTTTCTCTGCTAACCAAGGAATACGGCGTCAAGACCGTGGTGAGTATGAATCCCATTATGATCGACGGCACCGGTATGTGCGGCGGTTGTCGTCTGACGGTGGGCGGCGAGGTAAAGTTTGCCTGCGTAGATGGTCCGGAGTTTGACGGCCATCTGGTTGATTTTGACGAGGCGATGGATCGCAGTACGATGTACCGTGACTTTGAGCGCAAAGCACACGAGGACACCTGTCGTCTGTTTGGTCAGGAGGTGCAGTAAGTATGCCCAATATGTCTATGACTCGCAATCCTATGCCGACCCAATCTCCGGATGTGCGGCGACACAACTTTGACGAGGTGGCTACCGGCTATACCAAGGAACAGGCGGTAGATGAAGCACGGCGGTGTCTTAACTGTAAGAACGCCCCTTGCGTTACCGGATGCCCCGTGCAGATCAACATTCCGGCGTTTATAGAACGGGTGGCAGCAGAGGATTTTGAGGGAGCGTACGGTATAATTTCCCAGTCCAGTTCCTTGCCGGCGGTGTGCGGTCGTGTCTGTCCTCAGGAGACTCAATGCGAACAGAAATGCGTACGTGGTATCAAGGGAGAACCGGTCGCCATTGGCCGGTTGGAGCGCTTTGTTGCTGATTGGCATAACGCTCACGGCAACGGTGCGTCTATTAATAAGATTACTGCGAATGAACATAAGGTTGCCGTTATCGGCTCTGGTCCGTCCGGGCTTACCTGCGCCGGTGACCTGGTTAAGAAGGGCTATGACGTCACGTTGTATGAGGCACTGCATCTTGCCGGTGGCGTGTTGGTATACGGCATCCCGGAGTTTCGTTTGCCCAAGAAGATCGTGCAGCAAGAGATTGATACCTTGGTATCTATGGGCGTCCACCTAGAAACCAATATGGTCATTGGCAAGGTGCTGAGCATTGACGAGCTGTTTGAGAAATACGGCTTTGAAGCCGTGTATATCGCCTCCGGTGCCGGATTGCCTCGCTTTATGGGTATCCCTGGTGAAAATCTCAAGGGAGTATACTCGGCCAATGAATTTTTGACCCGTGTCAATCTGATGAAGTCCTACCGTGAGGATAGTGCTACGCCCATCCTACATGCCCGTCGTGTGGCGGTGGTTGGTGGCGGCAACGTGGCTATGGACGCCGCACGATGCGCTCTGCGTCTTGGGGCGGAAGAGGTGTCCATCGTGTATCGCCGTTCGGCGCAAGAACTCCCGGCCCGTGCGGAAGAGGTGGAACACGCAAAGGAAGAGGGCGTGGTGTTCCGATTCCTGACCAATCCAACGGAGATTTTGGGTGACGACAACCGTTTTGTGGCCGGTCTGCGCTGTGTGGAGATGGAGTTGGCTGAGCCAGATGCGTCCGGTCGTCGGCGCCCGGTGACGAAGCCGGACAGCGCCTTTGTGCTGGATGCTGACTGTGTCATTATGGCTATTGGTACGTCTCCCAATCCGCTTATCAAGTCCACCACAGAGGGTCTTGAAACCCAATCCTGGGGCGGTATCGTGGCGGACGACAACGGTCTTACCTCACGGGAAGGGGTTTATGCCGGCGGTGACGCCGTTACCGGTGCCGCTACCGTCATTCTGGCTATGGGTGCCGGTAAAAAAGCCGCCTATGCCATTGATGAATACATTCAAAGTAAAGCATAATGAAGAAGCACCGCTGTGAATCATCACAGCGGTGCCTTTACTATATTCGCATCAGTCCTCGGCGGCTGTTGCCTTGCCCAAGGTGCCGTTGGCCAAAGCTTGTAGGTACGCATTGATAAATCCGTCAATCTCACCATCCATAACCGCTTGAATGTTGCCGGTTTCGTAACCGGTGCGGGTATCCTTGGCTAAGGTGTACGGCATAAACACGTAGGAACGTATCTGGCTTCCCCAGGCGATCTGCGCTTGGTTGCCCTTAATATCTTCCAACCGTTCCAGGTGTTCGCGTTCTTTGATCTCCACCAACTTGGACTTCAGCATAGCCATAGCTTTGTCCCGGTTCTGAAATTGGCTTCGTTCGTTCTGACAGGCCACCACAATACCGGTGGGGATGTGGGTCAGGCGGACGGCGGAAGAGGTTTTGTTGATGTGCTGACCGCCGGCGCCGGAGGAACGGAACACGTCCATCTTGATATCCTCG
>JAZRMD010000058.1:0-2509 GCA_045647285.1 Acutalibacteraceae bacterium | reverse complement strand
CCCCGGTGTATACACACACCGGGGCGACTCTTTTTCTAAGATATTATCCTAACAACACGTCGGTTACCAACATCACGCAAAACCCGGCTAACAGGGCGTAGGTGGCGCCCCGTTGACTGCCGTGGGCGTGGGTCTCGGGTATCATCTCGTCGCTGATGACGTACAGCATAGTGCCCCCGGCAAAGGCCAGGGCAAAGGGCAACACCGCCGACGCCACGCTGACGGCCAGATAGCCTACGAGGGTGCCCACCACCTCCACCAGACCGGTGATAAGGGCACAGATAAAGGTCTTGCGCGGCGAGATACCGGCAGCCAGCATCGGCCCGATGATGACCATACCCTCCGGTATGTTCTGCAGGGCGATACCGCCGGCAATCATCAGCGCCCGGGCACTGTCCCCGGCGCCAAAACCCACACCGGCGGCAATGCCTTCCGGCAGGTTGTGAATGGCAATGGCGGTCACAAACAGCAGCACTTTGCTCAGTTGGGCGTTGCGGTGAACTTCCGGGTCGGCCCCCACCAACTTATGCAGATGGGGCACCACCTTGTCGATGAGGTTAAGACACCAGGCACCCACAAAGATGCCGGCCACCGTAATCAGCAATCCGTAGGGACCGCCGTATTCCACCGACGGCAATATGAGGCCCAGCACGGCGGCGGCCAACATCACCCCGGCGGCAAAGCTCAGCACCACGTCGGAAAACCGGTGGGACAGCTTCTTAAACCCAAACCCCAGGAGGGCACCCACCACCGTGGCGGCGCCTACGCCCAGGGCCGTCAGCAACACCTGGCGCATTACAGCACCAGCGAGGGGGCGCTATACACCCGGGCGGCCAGCTCCTGGTTGAGCATATACAGACTCTTGGGATCACCGCCAAACAGCTCCATCTTGGTGATCAGGTCGTGGGCGTTGGTCTCCTCCTCGCCCTGCTCCTTGACAAACCAATCCAGGAACTGCATGGTGCGGAAATCCCGCACCTCGTAAGCGGCGGCGTAAATGTCGTTGATAAGGCTGGTCACGTATTCCTCGTGCTCCAGACCGGCCTGCAGCACGTCCATGTGGGCATGGAACACCTTATCCGGCTTGGCAATGGCCTCCAACGTCACCTTCTGGCTCTCGTTCTGCAGATAGGTGTAAAACAGCATGGCGTGGTCGCGCTCTTCCTGGGCCTGGATCCGGTACCAGTTGGCAAAGCCGTCCAGCCCCACGTCCTCGAAGTAATTGGAAAAATCCAGATACAGATACGCAGAATAGAATTCCTTATTGATCTGCTGATTGAGTAGTTCGTGGACCTTCTTATCCATGGTTCTTACCCTCTCCTAACACAAACGTACGGTATTTGATCTCCGCCATCATCCAGTCGGTGGGGGTGTCCACGTCCTGGGCTTCGGTCTCGGAGATAACGATGGGGAGCAGGCGCTCCATGTCCACCGGCCCCTTCAGAAACTCCTCCACACGGTACACGTAGTACTGACCGGGGTCGTAGTAAGACATCGGCAGGTCCTGGGTGCGCTCGTTGCGGAACTCGGGATAGTGGAAGTTCATGGTGCCCTTCTCGTTGATGGAGATGGCCTGCTGGGTGGGCACGTTATAGGCCACCAACGGGTGAATGCCCACCATATCCTTATGACTGTCCAGCTCCGCCGTGGCCTGGCGCAACTTACCCGCCGTGACAAAGGGAGCCGCCGGGAAGATGCAGCTCAGCATATCAAAGGTGCGGCCCCGCTTACGGTACTCCTCCAGCACCTCCACCAGCACGTCCCGGATGGTGGCGTGATCATCGGCCGTTTTGGCACTGCGCATAAAGGGTACCGTGGCACCGTACTGACGGGCCACCTCAGCGATAGCGTCGCTGTCGGTCGATACCATCACTTCATCGTACAGACCGCTTTCCAGCGCCGCCTCGATGGAATACGCCAAAATGGGTTTGCCACAAAACTCCTTAATGTTCTTACCGGGGATACGCTTGGAACCGCCACGGGCGGTGATAACGGCTAAGTGTCGCATATCAATTCTCCTTTGCAATATCAGACAAAATTTGATCCAGTTCCTCTTGCGTTTCGGGGACGAACAACAGCGGCTTGTCCAAGGCACCGTTGATGCCGGCACACAGCTTGTCAAACGCCTCCGTAAGGCCCGTGTTCTGATGGATCATCCGCTTGTACAGAAGGATGGCCGGGCAGGACGCCGCCGGCAGGTCGTCAAACAGATAGGTGGCAAACAACGCCGTAGAGCCCACCGTCATCATCAGTGCCGGATCGCATTGCTGTTGCAGCAGCATCACCTCGTAGGGCATCTTGCTCTTGATAAGGCCAAACTCCTGCCAACATTCCTCCGTAGTGGTGCGAGGATGCAACTTGACCGCAGTAGCCACGTCCAGCGTCTTTGCCGCCTGGCGCAGAGCGTCCTGCTCGATCTGCATATCCTCGTTGCCGAGGTCGCCCTCCACCGGCTGTTCAAAGTACAGCACCTTGCCGTTCACATCCACCTTCTCCGGCATAGGCCAGA
>JAZRMD010000057.1:0-2457 GCA_045647285.1 Acutalibacteraceae bacterium | reverse complement strand
AGACCATCGGTCACGCCGACACCGCCACCCTGCTGTATCTGTTGGACACGGTGGGATTACCGGAAAACGTGCTGATGCTGGAGATCGGCTACGCCGTATCCATTGGCAAGAACAATATGCGCTATATTGAAAAGTTAGCGTTGGATTGGGCGGATAAGGAGCTGACCGACTTTGCGGCAGTGGAGGAGCATATTCACCGGCTGGAGAGATGGCAACAGGCCGCCACCCGGGTGGAAAATCTGCTGGGATTGACCCGTCCTCTCAACACACCCCAGAGCGAGATGGCGTACCGGTGGCTGGAAATATGGGCCTTTAGCGAGGTCATGTTGCAGAAGGCGGCCACCATCACCAACGAAAAAACCGGCAAGTTCCAGCCGGCGTATATGGATAAAATACTGGAACGGTGGCATACCGAAGGTATCGATGCCCCGGAAAAGATCACCGAGGACGCCGCCCCGAGCAAGAAGAAAAAGGGCGCCGCCGCCACCAACCCGGAGCAAAGCGGTCTCGATACCGACAGCTTTGACGAACAACTGCTCCGGTACCGTCCCAAATATACCAAAAAAGGAGAGTGACCGCTATGGCATACGACCCCCAAGTGGTCAAGGCCGCCCGGGAGCGTCTGGAAGAACGGCGCAACCAGGCCGCCAACGCCGCCGTGGCGTTACGGGCACGGCTGTGCGCCCAGTATCCCCGGTTGAGCGAGATAGAAAAGGAACTGGCCGCCACCCTGCCGGCCATCACCGAGGTGGTGTTGCGCGGCGGTACGGCGGAGGAACTGCAGGTCATACAGGATAAAAATATGGCTCTGCAACAGGAAATGGCGTCCCTGCTCCACGCCGCCGGCTACGATGCGGATAACTTTGACCCCCGGTACACCTGTCCCCATTGTGAGGATACCGGATATACCGAGGGGCGTATGTGCGCCTGCTACCGGCAACTGCTCAAGGAAGAGGCCTGCCGGCATCTGTCATCCCTGTCAGCCATGAAGCTGACCGACTTTGACAGTATGGATCCGGACTATTACGACGCAGCGCCGGACCCCAAGACCGGCTTATCTCCCCGTCAGCGGATGCAGGATACCATCGCCTACTGCCGCACCTACGCCGCCAACTTTTCCCCCACCGCCGACAGCCTGCTATTACAAGGCTCCACCGGCACCGGTAAGACCCATCTGTGTCTGGCGGTGGCCCGGACGGTGGCAGAACAAGGGTTTGGTGTAGTATACGGGTCGGTGCAACCCCTGTTGCGGCGGATGGAAAGCGAACATTTCGGCCGTGCCGACGGGGACAGCGAAGCCCAGCTTATCGGCTGTGACCTGTTAGTGATGGACGACCTGGGAATGGAATTTGACAGTCCCTTCTACCGGGCGTGTATCTACAACGTCCTCAACGCCCGTCTGCTGGAAGGCCGCCCCACCGTTATCAGCACCAATCTGAGTTTCACCGCCCTGCGCGAGAGGTACGGCGACCAGATCGCCAGCCGCATTATGGGTGGTTTTGTACCCCTGCTGTGTGTGGGTAAGGATATCCGTCAACTGATGCGGATGCGTCAGATGCAATAAGGAGGTCACGAATTATGGCAAAGATTTGTATGGGATGTATGAACCCTCTCCCCGAGGGGGATGAACGGTGCAGCATCTGCGGATTTTCCCGTACCGACAACAATCCTGCCGGCGCCTTGCCGGTAGCCACCGTCCTGCAGGACCACTACATTGTGGGCCGCCGTGTGCAGGAAGGGGTGGACAGTCTGCTGTACATTGGCTACAACCGGTTACTCAAAGAGCCTTGCTTTATACAGGAATTCTATCCGGCCGCCCTGTGTCAGAGAGGCGATGACGGTCAGGTACAGGCTATGGCCGGGTGTGAGCAGACCGTTGCCAACTATCAGGCGGATTTTCGCAGTGTGATGCGTTCGCTAGCGCGGATGAAGGATCTGCAAAACATCGTGCCGGTGTACGACCTGTTTGAAGAAAACGGGACGGTGTACGCCGTGTCCGACTACTGCGCCGGGGTGACCCTGACCAAGATGGTCAAGCAATCCGGCGGACGGATTCCCTGGAGCGAGGCCCGGCCTCTGCTGATGCCCCTGCTGACCTGCGTCAGCCAACTGCACGCCGCCGGCATCCATCATCTAGCCATCTGCCCGGATAACATTCTCATCAGTGCAGACGGCAAGGCGCACCTGCGCAACTTTACCGTGCCGGCTGCCCATCGAGCCGGTACCGACCTGAATCCGGACCTGCCCAGCGGCTACGCTTCCCCCGAACAGTACGACATCACCGGCACCCTGCCGGTGGACGACCCGGCGGATGTGTACGGCCTGGCGGCCACCATCTTCTATACCGTCACCGGCAACCTGCCGCCCATGGACTACATAGCGCCCGACGGCTCCTTCGCGGGCTTCAATACCGCTGTGCTGTCCGAGATCGGCAAGCGCATCGAAAAGAACATCGAG
>JAZRMD010000056.1:0-2019 GCA_045647285.1 Acutalibacteraceae bacterium | reverse complement strand
GCCGAGTCGATGGTAATCTTCTGGCCCATACTCCAGTTGGGATGCTTGAGGGCGTCGGCCAGAGTGACCTTTTCCAGTTCCTCCCGGGTGCGGCCGAAGAACGGACCGCCGGATGCGGTGAGTATCAGCCGTTTGAGCGCCCGTTCCACCGGCGGTTGCCCTTGCAGACACTGGAAGATGGCGCTGTGTTCGCTATCCACCGGTAACAGACGGACGCCGTGTTTGGCTACTGCGTCCATTACAAAGGCGCCGCCGGCCACCAAGGTTTCCTTGTTGGCCAGGGCCACGTCCTTACCGGCCTCAATGGCGGTCAGCGTGGGGCGCAGACCCACCATACCCACCACCGCATTGAGCACCACGTCCACGTCGTGCCATCCGGCTAAGTCGCACAGACCCGGCATACCGGACAGCACCAACACCGGCAGGTCCGTCAGGCGGCGCTTGAGCTCGTCAGCGGCATCCCCGTCGTACATCACCGCCACCTCCGGGCGGTAACGGCGCACCTGCTGTTCCAGCAGGTCCACATTCCGGGACGCAGCCAGACCCACAATGCGATAGCCGGCATCCTCCGCCACCTCTAAGGCTTGGGTGCCAATGGAGCCGGTGGAGCCGAGAATCGCCAATCTTCTGTGAATACGGGTACGGTCACACATAACGGCATCTCCTTTACAGAATCGTGCAGAAAGCATACACCAGCGGCGCAATAAACACCACGCTGTCAAACCGGTCCATCACACCGCCGTGACCGGGCATCAGATTACCGTAGTCCTTGATACCACTCTGGCGCTTAATGACCGAGGCAAACAGGTCGCCGCATACCGACAAGGGAGCCAGTACGGCCGCCATAATGGTAAACTGCATAAGGCTAACCGTGGTTTCCGGTGCCAACAGGGCGTTGCAGATAACCGCATACACCGCCGTCAGCCCCACCGAAATCATCCATCCGCCAAAAAAACCTTCCCAACTCTTCTTGGGACTGATGACGGGGGTCATCTTATGCTTGCCAAGGAAGGTGCCCACAAAGTAGGCGCCGGTATCGCTCATCCAAGAGATAACCATGGGCAACAGCACATAGTAGAGGCCGGCGTCGTTGAGTACACGCAGGGCGGCCAGAGCGCTGAAACCTACGGTAGCGTACGCCGTCATAAAGAAGGTGTAGCCGCCTACGGTGATATCCGTGGTCTGATGACCGGCCAACAAGGTGAGCATCAAGAACAGAGCATACGCCACCGGCAACAGCAGGGGCAACAGGTGGGAGAAGGACAGCCACAGTGCCATCGGGGGGTTCTCCACATAGTTATGCAACAGCAGTTCCCGGGAATGGAACACCGCCAACACCTCTAACGCCGCAAACAGCATACTGCCGTACACCAGCACCTTATCGGACACACGGCCGGTGTTGTGCAGCAACTCGTACACCGCCACCGCTGCTGCCACAGCCAGCACCATAGCAAACAACCAACTCACGGGGCATAACAGTACCGCAAACAGTATTACTGTACCCACCAAGCCGGAAACGATACGCGTTTTCATAAGACACACATCCTTTATACACCGCCAAAGCGACGGTTACGTCGGGCAAACTCGGCAAATGCCCGTTCCAAATCACTTTCCTTGAAGTCCGGCCACAGAATATCGTCCATAAACACAAACTCCGCATAGGCAGACTGCCAGATGAGGAAGTTGGACAGCCGGTATTCACCGCTGGGACGCAAAATCAGGTCCACCGGCGGCTGGTCCTCGGTATACAACGCCTGTTGCAACGCTTCTTCGGTAATCTCCTCGGGGGTCATCTCCCCGGCCTGTACCCGTTGTGCCAGACGACGGGCGGCGGCGGTGATCTCCTGCTGTCCACCGTAATTAAGGGCAATGTTTAGCGTCATACCGGTTTTGTGAGCCGTAGACGCCTCTGCCTCCTGGATCAGCTGAAGGATATCGCCTGCCAGCTCACCCCGACTTCCGATGAAGCGCACCACGATATTCTCCTGCTGAAAGTCCGCCAGAGATTCCTTGAGATAC
>JAZRMD010000055.1:0-7019 GCA_045647285.1 Acutalibacteraceae bacterium | reverse complement strand
TTACCGGTACCGGCAGGGCCGATACCCAACGTCACCGTGTTGTGGGCAATGGCGTCGGTGTATTTTTTCTGTCCCAAGGTCTTTGGTTTAACCGGACGACCTTTGGACGTGATACAGATGCTGTCGGAAGATAGTTGCGAGATGGCGCTCTCAGCCCCGTCGTTGACCAGGGTTAGCACGTACCGCACGTTCTGCTCCCCCAACTGTTCGCCCCGATTGAGCAACTGCAACAATCCGTCAATGGCTTTGACCGCCCGGGACACGCTTTCCGGCTCGCCGCTGACCTTAATATCCGTGCCGCGCGCCAACACCGTGACCCCGTATTCCTGCTCCACCAAGCGAATGTTAGCGTCAAAACTCCCAAACAGGGAAACCGCCTGTTCCATACGCTCCACGTTGATTATCTGTTCTATGATGCACTCAATCCTATCCTATAAAATCACAAAGAGGAGAAACCCTCTTTCTCCTCTTTGTATTTTATACCCTTTTCCTAAAATAATCAAGAATTTTAAGCGAATTTGCACAAAAATAAGCCTAATTTGTGGCCAACGGTACTTCAACGGCGATGTTTTCTCGACAGACATACCGAACGGTTAGTGTATAGGCATCTCCCTTTACATATTCCTGCCGGTCCTGCGCAGTGTATTCGCACCCGGCAAAGAGACTTTGTTCCTCCCGTTCCAACTGTTGCACCGCTAGAAGTTGGGCTTGTTCCTGCGTCCGGGTGCCGGTCCCATACCGCACCGGCACATAATAGTCGTTGGTGATACCTAAAGGGAGTGTTTTATCCCCGGCGGTGAGAAAATGCCGTCGGGTATAGCGCAAGGCTTTTTCCTCCACCTGGCCGGGTGCATACAAGGGGAACTGCCACCCCAAAAACGTGACGGTGGGGCGCAGAACAGCCGGAGCATCCGTCTGCACTTGGCGGTAAGTCAGCGGTATCGACACAGTTATCTGGCGTTGGGTTTCTGCCCACACCTCCCCGTAGGAACGGTACAGTTGTTCCCCTACTTCCTTTTCCACCCGACCACCAATGAGCACCGTACCGGCCCGTACGGCCTCGCCGACCAGCACACGACTTTCACCGCTGACCACCCGTTGGGACAGAATAACCCCATCCCGTACCGCTACCATATCCGACGGCACGGACAGGTCCAACACCTGTGGCGTAGGTTTGCGCTCAGCCACCTGAATACGAGCCACGCAACCGCTGGGGTTAACGGTGATGAAGGAATAATCCGGCAGATGACTGGTGCCGTTGATCTCCAGACTCTTAATATCTATGTCTTCCATTAATGCCCCTACCCGGACACCGATGGTAGACGCCTGTTCCGCCACAACGGCGGCATCCGTTACGGAACACCCTTCCACCTGAACGACCCATATACGAGGGCTCAGCAAACACAACACCGCTATATACAATGCGGCGCCCAGCAATAAGCCTTTGCGGTGGCGGTACCGATGCAAGATAAAGGGCAAGCCGTGTTTACGGTGTATGCGCATCCGGGTACACGCACGACGGGCCGGGCGGCGCAGATACCGGTAATCCCGACAGGAACAGCAGAAACGGGTAGATTCCTCCTTACGCCGAATACCCCATACTGCTAGTTGTTGCCTCGCCACCTCGTTCAGCAACTTCTCCGGATAGCCGCCTTCCGCCTCTACCCGGACCCAACCGGCAAACCAACGAAACATTCCGGAAACGGTCATAGGTCGCCTCCTGCAAACTCAATACATTGAATAACGCCGGTGACGGTAGCACCTTCCGGACTCAAGCAACTCATCGCCAGACCGCACCCCATAAAGGTCAATTCCCCCTCCGGGACGCGCAGGCGGATGCAATCCTCCGTATACGACAGGATACCCCGACAGCCCTCCACCACCACCCGGCGGTTGCTGTCCACCTCCATCAACGTGCCGGTGGACAGACTGCCCACCGGAAAATCCACCGACCGTTCCAAGCGTCCCCGTAACTTTCGCCCCATACCGTCCCCTCCTCGCTCCTACTGTATGCTTACAGAAGAGAATTCATACCGGCATATCCGGGAGAAAGGACGCATAAAAAACATCGGGAGGGGTTGCTATGTTGATACGTGTGTACCGCCGGGAATCGGTCACCCGGACCGCCGTGTTGCTGTCATTTGTGCTGATGACCGTATGGTTTATCAGCCGGCCGCAAGCCTTGGCTACCGGTATCAGTCGGGGATTGTCCGTTTGCTCCGGGGTCATTATCCCCACCCTATACCCTTATATGGTGTTGGCCGGTGCCTTGACCGACTCTCCGGTGTGCCGCAACCCGGGACGGCTAATGGAGTTCGTCACCCGCCGTGTGTTTGGTCTGCCGGGTTGTTGCGGTCCAGCGATATTGTTGGGCATCCTGGGGGGATATCCGGCCGGAGCACTGGTCATTGGCCGGATGTTGGAGTGTGGGCAGATCCGTCAGGAGGAAGCCCAAAGGATGACCTGCTTTTGTGTCAATGCCGGACCGGGGTTTATCCTTTCCACCGTGGGAAGCGGACTGCTGGGAAGCACCAAAGCCGGGGTGCTGCTGTTTATCGCCCACGCCGGCGTGTCGCTGATACTGGGCATACTGCTCGGCAACGGTCATCGGCATAAGGAGGACAGCGACACGCCCCTACCGTTACCGCCGACACGGCCCATAGCGCAGATGGTGGCAGATACCTGCCGGGGCTTACTGACCATGTGCGGATTTGTGGTGGCGTGCGCCGCCCTCTTATCCTTGCTGGAGTCCTCCGGAGTCGCCCTGTGGCTGCAGCACCGCACCGGTGTGGCCGCCGGGCGTTGGAGCGCCGGTATTGCCGCCTTGCTGGAAGTAAACTGCGGCTGTATCGCTTTGGCTGGTACGGGAGAATGGGCACCTTTTTGGCTATGTGTATGTATGGGGTGGGGCGGTCTGTCGGTGCAAGGGCAATTAATGGCCGCCGTAGGGGACCGCCGGGTTTTCGGACGCCGATTTTGGTGCTATCGGCTGTTACACGGTATCCTAAGCGGCGGTGTTGCGCTGGCCCTGTTTCGCCTGTTTCCTGCCCATCTGCCGACGGTGGGTGGGCAAACCGCCGTACTCCCCTATACCGTATCCGCCGGGGCGTCGGCCATGCTGTTATTGCTGAGTTTTTTGGCCATGTGCGTTTTTTCTGCAAAAAGTACTGGAAAATACGAAAAAACTGTGGTATGATGGTCATATAATCAGTCAAAACGAGGTGTCGGCTATGCGAAGGAAACTGTACGGCAACAACATCTCCCCCATCTGCGAATACTGCGCCCGGGCACGTCGGGCCGCCGATGGACGGGTGATGCTTTGCACAAAAAAAGGCATTGTGCCCTTATACCACCGTTGCCGCAAGTTCCGGTACGACCCTCTCAAACGGGTGCCTTACCGCCAGCCAGCGCTTAAGAAATATGAGGCGACAGATTTCCAACTGTAATTTTCATAAAAAATCGCAAATTTGTTCTTGACAACCATAGGGAGATTTGCTATAATTACCCTCGTCGTCAAGATATGCGGCTGTAGCTCATCTGGTAGAGCGCCACCTTGCCAAGGTGGAGGTAGCGAGTTCGAGCCTCGTCAGCCGCTCCAAGTAAAGAAGCCACCCTGTCGGGTGGCTTCTTTGTTTTATTGTTTTTTACCGTTGTTCCCGGCGGACGGTAGCTTCCTTGAGCAGGGCGTATACGGTGGCGGCACCCTCGCCAGAACTGCTTGCTGGCTTTGGGCCACCCACCAGGCGGTCTTCTTTTTCTTTTCGGGGGTCCAGTCCATACGGTCTATCGCCCCTTTACTTTTCAAGCGTCGCTACCCAATCTCCTTGGTATTCCTCAAGGAACGCCTCGGCGTTCTTACGCATGGTAATGGAGGCGTACTCGCCCTTGAAGGAGAAAATGGCAAACATATTGCCCAGATACCGGTCAATGACCTGTACGCGCACAAGCAGTTTGCGCTCTTCTCCCCACGCAGCGGAGGTGGCGCAATCGTACATAAAGCCGTTGGTGGTGGGGGTCACGCCATATTCATCGGAGTAGCCCAACTGGGGGAACTTGCTGAACACATTTTTGCCCAAGCCGAAAGCAAGCACCTTATCTCCCTGGGCGTTGGTGTAATGCCATTCGCCGGTGCCGTCCCCGTTAAAGGTAAAGTAAAAACGAGTGATACCGGCGCCGTTTTTCTCACAGGTATATACCTTGCCGTCCAGTTCCTTGGCAAAGGGAGAGGTGGTAGCGCCACTCATAACAGGCAGTTTAAGAGTATCGCCCAAAGCCAACGCTTCAGCATAGGCTTCCGGGTCTTCCGGCAAAGGCTCATCCTGCATAGCGTCCACAATGTGCTCGTAGAAAGCCGACAAGGCCAGTGCCTTGGATGCCGCATAGCCTTGCGTATCCGCCGTAATAACAAAGATCAGGTCTTTATCCGGCAGACAGACGGTCAACTGCATACCCATACCGTTAAAAGCGAAGGCGTTTTCCGGCAGACGCCAGATCTGGTAACCGTAACCTTGGGTATAAAAACCGTCAAAGGCGTCATATTCGTGATTATCCACCAAAGCGGAGGTGGCCTCACGCAGATACGCTTCGCTCATCAGCCGTTTGCCGTCCCACGTGCCGTAGTTCATCACAAAGCGGCCAAAGGACGCCATATCCCGGGGGGTACACACCAAAGCGGAGTCGCCCCAACTGTCTCCATTGGGAGCCTTAAGGATGGTGGCGGTCTTAAAGGTGCCCAAATGACGGAAGATCCGGTCGTTCATAAAGTCAAACAAGCTCTGCCCGGACAGTTTCTCCACCAAGGAGGACAGCACCTGGCTGCCGGAACTGTCGTAGCGGTAACGCATACCGCCGGGCAGTTGGCCACCGGCTTGATTGATGTACAGGTGGGTGCGGTCCGGGTCACCGTAGGTGAACCACCGAGGATTCTCACCACAGGTGGACATGGTCAGCATATCCCGAATGGTCAAAGTGTCGATATACTTCTTGAGTTCACCGTCGCGCTTCTCGGGGAAATGGTCCACGATCTTGTCGTCCAGCGACAGTTTACCGTCCTCCAGCAACAGACCGATGGCTACACCCACGTAGCTCTTGGTCTGGGAATACATACGGTGAATGGTATCTTCCTTAAATGGGTCCCAGTAATACTCCGCAAAGATATCGTTGCCCTTCATCATTACCACGCCATGGGTCACCACGCCCCAACGGTCCAAGGACTTGATAAACCGCGTCACATTACGGGAAGGAACGCCGGCCTGCTCCGGCGAAATTTTACGAAACAACATAATGGCACCTTCGCAACATTCTATACTTAAGTTTCACAATAGCACGATGAATGGAAAAAGTCAATACGGAAAGCGGAAAACCAATTGCAGTATTTTAGGTTATAGATAAACACTTGAAAATCGGCAAAAAGTGTGCTACAGTAATGGGCAGTATATTAAAGGAAGTGTCAACGTTGGTGAAAATCGGTTATCTGCAACCCAAAATCCTATCCTCCCTTAAGGGGTACTCCGGCCAACAGTTTGTTAAAGACCTGATTGCCGGTATCATCGTAGCGATTATTGCTCTGCCTCTGTCCATCGCTCTGGCGTTAGCGTCAGGTGCGGCTCCGGAACAGGGCGTGTACACGGCCATCTTTGCCGGTTTTACCGTATCCCTGCTGGGCGGCAGTAGCATCCAGATCGCCGGACCCACCGCCGCATTTGCAACCATCGTGGCCGGTATCATCGCCACGCAAGGGATGGACGGTCTTATTATCGCCACCGTGATGGCCGGCATCCTTCTGGTAATTATGGGCGTGTGCAAACTGGGCGGACTCATCCGCTTTGTGCCCACCACCATCACGGTGGGATTCACCTCCGGTATTGCCGTCACCATTCTGGTGGGGCAGATCAAGGACTTTTTCGGTCTGACCTACGCCAACGGCGTACGGCCTATTGAAACCTTTGAAAAAATAGAGGCCAACATCGGTGCGGCAGCCACCTTCCAATGGCAATCCCTGTTGGTAGGGGCAATATGTCTGGCCATCCTTATCCTCTATCCCCGGCTGGAAAAGCGCATTCCCCCGTCGCTTATCGCAGTGGTGGTCGGTGCCTTGATGGTGCAGTTTATCCCCGGACTCAATGAAGGGGTATACACCATCGGTGAACTGTACCGGATCCCCTCCGGATTGCCTGCCTTCGCCCTGACCGGCATTGACCTTTCCGCAGACAAGATACTGTCCTTGTTGCCGGATGCGGTGACCATAGCCGTATTGGCCGGTATAGAATCGTTGCTATCCTGCGTAGTGGCGGACAGCATGGTCAACGGACGGCACAATCCCAACGCCGAATTGGTGGCGCAAGGTGCCGGCAACGTGCTGTCGGTGATGTTTGGCGGTATTCCAGCCACCGGCGCCATCGCCCGTACCGCCGCCAACGCCAAAAATGGAGGACGCACCCCGGTGGCCGGTATGGTCCACGCACTGATTCTCCTGCTGGTGCTGTTGTTCCTGATGCCCTACGCCGCCCTCATCCCCATGCCCACCATCGCCGCCATCCTCTTTATGGTGGCGTACAATATGAGCGAATGGCGGCATTTCCGGGATATCGTAAAAGCTCGTTACCTGACCGACACGCTGGTGTTGATCGTCACCTTCCTGCTGACCGTCATCTTTGACCTGGTGGTGGCTATCGCAGTGGGACTTACCCTGCATTTCCTCATACTATTAACAAAGAAACTGCATAAGGCGTAAAAAAAGCGGAGCCGTGAAAACGGCTCCGCTTTTTTGATAACGTATTACAGCAGGTCCGCCATATCGTAGATAAGGCGTTCGGTCTTTTCCCAACCAAGGCAGGGGTCGGTAATGGATTTACCGTAAATACCCTCTTCCACCTTCTGGCATCCGTCTACGATGTAACTCTCCACCATAAAGCCTTTGACCAGGCGTATGATATCCGCATTATGCCGGGTGCTATGCAGCACTTCCTTCACAATACGCACCTGCTCCAACGGTTTCTTACCGGAATTGGCGTGATTAG
>JAZRMD010000054.1:0-9008 GCA_045647285.1 Acutalibacteraceae bacterium | reverse complement strand
CCAAGGAATGTATTCTGGGCCCTCTGCTCAGGCTGGCGGAGGCGCCGCTGGAACTGTTGGTGCCCTTGGTAATGGCCGCCATCATCGATAAGGGTATCCATACCGGCAACCGGGAATATGCGGTGTGGATGTGCGTTCTGTTGGCCGGTCTGGGACTGGTGGGACTGGGATTTTCCGTCACCGCCCAGTACTTTGCGGCCAAGGCAGCCACCGGGTTTGCCGCCCGGTTACGGCAGATGCTGTTTGGTCATATTCAGCGGCTGGATTACGCCACTCTGGACCGGGTCAGCACCCCCACCCTCGTCACCCGGATGACCAGCGATATGAATCAGGTGCAAAACGGCGTGAATCTGACTCTGCGCCTGTTACTGCGCTCCCCCTTTGTGGTGTTTGGCGCTATGGTGATGGCCTTTACGCTGGACGTGCCGGGGGCGTTGGTGTTTGCGATAGTGATTCCCTTGCTGGGGGCGGCGGTTTTTGGCATTATGCTCCCCTGCATCCCTCTATACAAGAAGGTGCAGAGCCGGTTGGACCGGGTACTGGGACGCACCCGGGAAAACCTGGAAGGTGTCCGGGTCATTCGAGCCTTCTGCAAGGAGCAGGATGAACAAGAAAGATTTCAGGAGGACAACGACGCCCTCACCGCATCCCAGAACTTTGTGGGACGCATCAGCGCCCTGCTTAACCCCCTGACCTACGTGCTCATCAACGCCGCCATTCTGGTGTTGCTGTGGGTGGGCGCCATCCGGGTGGAACACGGATTTCTCACCCAAGGCGTGGTGGTGGCACTGTACAATTATATGTCCCAGATATTGGTGGAACTGATTAAGTTGGCCAACCTCATCATCACCATCACCAAGGCCACCGCCTGCGGCAACCGGATTCAGGGGGTATTGGATCTGCCGGTGGCGGCAGACGGTGACACCGCCCTCCCCCACGGGGGTACGGCGCCGTCGGTGGAACTGCGGGATGTGACCCTGCGGTATCATCCGGATAGCGAGCCGGCACTTTCCCACGTTTCTTTGGCAGTACAACCGGGGGAAACGCTGGGTATCATCGGCGGCACCTCCGCCGGTAAAACTTCTCTGGTCAATCTGATTCCCCGATTCTACGATGCCACCGAGGGTACCGTATTGGTCAACGGGGTGGACGTACAACGGCTGAGCACCCAGGACCTGCGCCGTCACATCGGCGTGGTGCCCCAACAGGCGGTACTGTTTCACGGTACCGTCCGGGACAACCTGCTCTACGGGGACACCGACGCCCCGGACGAGGTTCTGTGGGAGGCCTTGGAGACCGCCCAAGCCAAAGCGCTGGTAGAGGAAAAGAACGGCGGTCTGGACTTTATGATAGAGCAAGGCGGCCGCAACCTGTCCGGTGGACAACGGCAACGGCTGACCGTTGCCCGGGCGTTAACCCGGCGGCCGGATATCCTCATATTGGATGACAGCGCCGCAGCGCTGGATTACGCCACCGAGGCGTCCCTGCGCACCGCTATTAAGCGGCTGTCTTACCGCCCCACGGTATTGCTTATCTCCCAACGGGTGGCGACGGTGCAGACTGCCGACCGCATCGCCGTGCTGGAAGAGGGGCGCCTGGTGGGTCTGGGCACCCACGCACAACTGCTAAAGGATTGCCCGGTGTATCAGGAAATCTACTCCTCTCAAGTAAAGCAGGAGGTGACCGACCGTGGCTGATAAACGACAGATACGAGCCGTTCAGCGGCGTACTCTGGGTCAAGTATGGCGGTACATCCGCCGCTACCGACTGCTGTTGGTGGCGTCCGTCCTGCTGGCCGGTATCACCGTAGGGCTGACCCTCTATCTACCCATCCTATTGGGCGAGGCCATTGACCGTATGGTGGCCGCCGGACAGGTGGAGTTT
The DNA here is from genome assembly GCA_045647285.1 of Acutalibacteraceae bacterium. Classification (GTDB taxonomy): domain Bacteria; phylum Bacillota; class Clostridia; order Oscillospirales; family Acutalibacteraceae; genus UBA5905. The sequence continues at coordinate 7,124 of JAZRMD010000054.1, read as the reverse complement.
GACACCATCCTATCCCTGCTGACCAAGGGCGGTATACTCATAGCCGTTACCGCCCTGCTCCAATGGGTGATGAACGCCGTCAACAACGCTATGACCTACCGCATTATACGGGATATGCGTCGGGATGCATTCTGCCACATTCAGGTGTTGCCCCTGTCCTATCTGGACGCCCATCCTGCCGGCGATATCGTCAGCCGGGTGATTGCGGACGTGGACCAGTTTGCCGACGGCCTACTGATGGGCTTTACCCAACTGTTTACCGGCATCGTGACCCTCATCGGCACCCTCGTGTTTATGCTGTCCTTTGACGTGGGCATCACCGCCGTTGTGGTGCTACTCACCCCCCTGTCCCTGCTCATCGCCTCGTTTATTGCCCGGCGCACCTTCGCTATGTTTAAGGACCGGGCGGCGGCGCAAGGAGCCCAGACGGCCCTTATTGACGAGATGGTCCATCACCAGAAGGTGGTACAGGCCTTTAACCGGGAGAGCGAGGTGCAGGAACGGTTTGACCGGGGCAACGAGCAGCTGCGCTCTGCGTCCTTGCGGGCCACCTTCTTTTCTTCCCTGGTCAACCCCACCACCCGGTTTATCAACAGCGTCATCTACGCCGGTGTAGGCTTGGTGGGCGCCCTGACCGTAATGGGCGGCGGATTGACGGTGGGTGCCCTGTCCTGCCTGCTCAACTATGCCGGACAATACGCCAAGCCCTTTAACGAAATATCCGGGGTGGTCACCGAACTGCAAAACGCTCTGGCCTGCGCCGCCCGATTCTTTGAACTCATCGGGCAACCGGCCCAGTCCCCCGACCCGGACGCCGTCCTTCCCCCGGTCACCGGAAAGGTGTGCTTAGAGAACGTGCATTTTTCCTACCTGCCGGAGCGTCCTCTCATAGAGGAACTGTCCTTGGACGTGCAACCGGGACAGCGCATCGCCATCGTGGGGCCCACCGGTTGCGGCAAGACCACCCTTATTAACCTCTTGATGCGTTTCTACGACGTGCAAAAGGGGGCCATACTGGTGGAGGGGCAGGATATCCGGCAGATATCCCGTCACAGTCTGCGGCACGCCTACGGTATGGTGCTGCAGGACACCTGGCTTAAGCAAGGCACCGTCCGGGAAAACCTGCTGTTCGGCCGTCCCGACGCCACCGAAGACGAGATGATCGAAGCCGCCAAGGCGGCCCACGCCCACGGATTTATCCGTCGTCTGCCCCAAGGGTACGATACGGTGGTATCCGCCGCCGGCGGTAATCTGTCCGCCGGCCAACGGCAGCTGCTCTGCATCGCCCGGGTGATGTTGGCCGAACCGCCCATGCTCATACTGGACGAAGCCACCTCCTCCATTGACGCCCGTACCGAACTGAAGGTACAGGAAGCCTTTGGGCGACTGATGGAAGGGCGCACCACCTTTATCGTGGCCCACCGGCTGTCCACCGTGCGCAACGCCGACACCATTCTGGTGATGAAGGACGGACACATCATTGAACAGGGCAACCACGAGGAACTGCTTAAGCAGAACGGTTTTTACACCCACCTGTACAACAGCCAGTTTGCCCACACGGAATAAACAGATAAGAAAGCCGCTTCCGGTGTACCGGAAGCGGCTTTTATCACTAGTGTGACTGCCCGGAGGGATCCGTTGGAGGATCATATCCATAGATGGCAAAGACGGTCCGTATCTGGGCCGGATAGGTTTCCATTATCTCGCCGTTGTACACCACACGCACGGACATACCGGCTTTAAGGTCGGGGACCGGATGGGTGGATACCACCTTAGTGCTAACGGTCACCAGCCCGGTTACCGGCTGTCCGGGGTGAGCCTCCACCAACACGGAGCTGTCCAGCACCTCTTTGACTACCGCCGTAAAGGACGGATTGACGTTCTCATCACCGGAGGCCGGCGTCTTATCCGTCCCGTCAGACACGGGCGGCACAGGCTCGTCCGCACCGGCAAATAGGTCGGGGCCGGGCGGGTCGGTGAGAAAACACACCGCTACCACCACACAAGCCACTAACGCAGCGATGGTGACCCACAGGGCTGGCTTACGGTAGCCCAGTATTGCCCGAATACGGTTTTTGACGTTGCTTTCGCCAAAAGCCAAGGGACACACCGCCATCCGACGGCGCACGGTACTGCACTCCAACAGGACGGAGGAATAGACCTGCTTACCCTGCGCATCCATCGGCCGTATCACCCGTTCATCGCAGGCCGCCTCAATATCCCGGCACAGCAGGACGTATGCCGCCCATACCAGGGGATTGTACCAATGCACCGCCAACAGCAGGAAGCCCAGGGGCTTCCACCAATGGTCCCGACGGGACAGGTGCGCCCTCTCGTGGGCCAGAACGCAGTCCGTTTCCCGGTCGCCCAGGGTGGACGGCAAAAGGATGCGCGGCCGAAAAATGCCGAGGATAAAGGGAGAATATACCTGGTCGCAGACCCAGACGTTGTCCCGTTGCCACGCAGCTTCACGCACCAGCCGGCGCAACCGGATGTAGGACACGGCGGCGTACATCAGCATAGCGATCATACCGGCCCCCCACACCAAGGACGCCGCAAAGGTCAGTATCTGCATAGGGGTAACGCTCTCATAGGGCACCGGGGTAAGCGAGGGGGCCACGACGGTGTTGACCACCCGGTCCACCACCGCAATGCCGCTGTGCAGGACGGGTGACGTGGCGGTCAAGGACGCCGCAGGCACCGTATCCGCACTGGGGATAAGGCTCCATACGCTCTCAAAGGTGAAGGGGAACGCCAGACGTACCCCCACCATACCCCATAGCAGACAGGTGATCCACCGAGGTGCCCGGCGAAGGCACAGGCGCATCATCAACACCGCCAGTATCAGCCAACCGGCGGCAATACTCATATTAAGAAACTTAAGGAATACGGCTTCCATCATTGCCCCTCCTTATATGCGTCAATAATGCGGCGCAACTGCTCCACGTCTTCCTCGGACAACCGCTTGCCGGCGGCAAACGCCGTCACAAAGGCCGGCAGAGAGCCGCCGAAATACTCCTCCACAAACCGGCCGCTACGCCGGGCGTCATATTCCTCCCGGCTGACCAGCGCCCGGACGGTGCCCTTATCGTTGATAAAGAGGCCCTTATCACACAGACGGCCCAGCACCGTGTAGGTGGTGGACTTTTTCCACCGGAACTCCTGCTCACACAGTCGCACCAGGTCGCCGGTGCTGATGGGTGCCACCTGCCAGATACGGTCGGCAAAGCGGGACTCCACCGTAACATTCTGCCGGTCGTTCATAGTGATCCCTCCCAAAATTCGATAGTTTACATATTGTAGACCACTTATAGTTTACAATGTGTAGACCAATTTGTCAAGAGGATAAAAAACAGACGCATCCGTGTCGGATGCGGCTTTCTTATTACGCATTCTTATCAATATACAGAAAGGCTTCTTCTATGCGATACAGTTCGCTCTCTTTGGCTTCTTCCAGCCAGCGCTGACGGTAGCGACGCAACCAGTCGGCGGTGTCGGTGATGCGCTCCACCGGCAACTTATGCAGACGCTTGGCCAGTTCCGCCATCACCATCATACCTTCCGCCGCCAACAGCATATCTTGACGGAATTCGTCGTGCTCCCAACGTTCGGCGCTCAGAGTGTTCACATACGCCAGATACTGCTGCTGATACGCCGGCACATCAATGTTGGGACTCTCAAACCGAGGACCGCCGATCTCATAGCGCAGTTCCATATAATCGTCCAGTATGCACTGCCAGTTGGCGCTCTTGTGCAACTGTACCAACTCACGCAAACGCTGTACGCCGGTGGGACTGCCGTACAACAGGGCGTTGACGGCGCCGTCAAAGGTGTCGTCCACCGGCATATCCGTACTCCACGCCTTGGCGGCACCCAGGGTCATACTGTACATCATCAGCTGAGGACTGCAACAATGGGCAAAGTCACCCCAGCTGGTGTTAAGCAGACCCAAAGCGCCGTACCGTTTGGCATAGTCGGCCATAGTGCTGATGTTGCTCACCGCAATATCCAGGTCTTCGCACAACCGCTTCCAGGAACGGGTGCTGGGACACAGAATCTGCTGACGGTTAAGCTGAGCAAACCGGGCAATTTTTTCTTCCGCCGGAACGGGGCTGTACTCCCAGTTGAGGAACAGGATGTCCTCCGGCAATTCTTCAATCACTTCCGGATGCTCAACGAGAATATCCGCCCACATCATCACCTGCTTACCCTTAGAGGTCACGTGGCCAATGATCTTCTTGACAAAGTCCACGTACAGACGGCCGGCGTCGTACCCCTGCTCCTCATACCGTTTAAGGTCGTAGGTCTCATCACAACAGATGTTGAAATACGCAGAGGTGAAATGGGGCATATACTGGTCGATCATCCTGGCGATGAAATCAATGCTCTCGGGCAGTAAGGGGTCTATGGTGTGGTTGGCCTGTCGATTCTGCCAGAAATGGGGATTATCGTCCCGGTCACGCATCACCCGGAGATGGCGATACTTTTCCTGATGCAACAGTTCATACAGATGGCCAAAGGTGGGCATAGAGGGAGCAAAGTCCATAAAGTTATCCCGACAATAGGCGTCCAGTTCCCGTATCTCTTCCGGTGTAATGCACCCAAACTGCTCCTGTACATCCGTAAACTCGGCAAAGGGGAAGGTATGTTCCACGTAGATCTGGAAGGCGTTAACCTTAAAGAACGCCAGTTTGTCCACCATGCTCTTGAGGTAATCCAAGGTAGCGATACGGCCACGGGTCACGTCGTGATAAAAGCCTCGATAGGCAAGGTCCGGCGCATCCTCAATATGTAGGCAAGGAATCTCCTCTGCCATAAATATCTGGCGCAGGGTCTGCACCGCATAGAACGCTCCGGCAGGACCGGGCGCCTCAATGCGGATGCCCTCAGAGGCAATCCACAGCGCATAGTTTTCGCCACTATCACCGCTAACGGTGACCGTCAACGGTACACCATCCGGAGATTGGGGCAGGTAGCCGATGGCCCGCAGAACACGGCCGTCCATCTGCTCGGTCACGGGGCGCACCGCACGCTTAGGCAGAACGCCGCCGGTGAGGGTAAGAGATTTTACTTGGGGAATGAGATGCAGCATCCAAACTCCTCCTTTATTCTTCCACTACATACGGGGCGGTCTCCGCCAACAGGCGGACGCCCAAAGTGACGGTCATAGAAAGTCCTTCCGGTACGTATTCCTCCTGCTCCACCTGGCCCTCCCGACGGCATTCCTCCGCCAGAGCGCCCTTGGAGAAAGGCAGCAGCAGCTTGACCCGGCGGCGGTCAGGTGGCAACGCCTGGGCCACCGCTTCCAGCAGAGCGTCCACACCCTCACCAGACCGGGCGCTGATGCACACGCAACGGCTACCCCAATCGCCGGGGAGTAACAGGTCGCACTTATTCATCACCTGCAGGATGGGTTTATCCTCGCAACCCAGTTCCCGTAACAGGTCGCCGGTGACCTGCAGATGCTCCGCCGCATGAGGACTGGACGCATCGCAGACGTTGAGGATCACATCGGCTTCCACCGCCTCTTCCAGCGTGGAGCGAAACGCCTGTACCAGTTGATGAGGCAGTCGGCGGACAAACCCTACCGTATCCACCAGCATCACCTGGCGGCCATCCGGCAGACGCAAGGCCCGGGCGGTGGGGTCCAGGGTGGCAAACAGTTTATCCTCCGCCAACACCCCGGCATCTGTCAGGTAGTTGAGCAAGGTGGACTTGCCGGCGTTGGTGTACCCCACCAACGCCACGGTGGGAATCCCATCCTTGCGGCGGCGCTGACGGCGCAGGGTCCGTTGACTGTCCACCTTCTCCAGTTGTTCCCGTAAAGCGGTGATCCGGCGGCGGATATGCCGGCGGTCGCTTTCCAACTTGGTTTCACCGGGGCCGCGGGTACCGATACCGCCACCCAGACGGGACAGGGAAGCACCCTGACCACCCAGACGGGGCAACCGGTACTGCAGCTGTGCCAGTACCACCTGCAACCGGCCTTCTGCAGACCGGGCGCGTCCGGCAAAGATATCCAGTATCAGGGCAGTACGGTCAATCACCGGGCAAGGGAAAATATCTTCCAGATTGCGTTGTTGCGTAGGGGATAGTTCCCTATCCATCACCACCAAGTCAATGTTCTGCGCCGCACATTGCACAGCCAGTTCCTCTGCCCGACCGCTGCCCAGACAGGTGGCCTTGTCGGGAGATTCTTTCTTCTGGGTGGCTACATCCACCACCACGCCGCCGGCGGTTTCGGTCAGCAAACGCAACTCGTCCAACGACACCTGTGCGTCAAACTCGCCGGTATCCACCGACACCAGCAATACCCGTTCCGGCTCCAGTTCCGTAATCTCGTGCAATTCCATAGAAAATACCCTCCATCGTTACCGCCATTCTACCATACGGGTTTTGATTGTGCAACCTTTCCAGTATTATTCGCCGAAAATCTGTAAAAATTTGTCGTCAAAACAAAAAATCACTATGGTAATATGGAGAAATATATGGTACAATAGGCTTGAAAATAGAATCTTACGGATGGGAGAGGTTCACGATGGAAAAAATCAACAGCGAAAACGTCTTTGCTAAGGGCGGTCACGACGCTCCTTTGCGGCTCATTGCCATGAACGGCACCCAGGAGTTGGGTGATAAGATCGAAGCGCACCTGCTAAGTTGGGCACGTAAGTGCGGCGTAGAGGAAGAGGATATCCGCATTGAGGTGGATTGCCCCCGCTTTTCTTCCGGTGACGGCAAGGGCCTTATTAAGTCCTCCGTCCGCGGTGACGACCTGTACATACTGGTAGACGTGGGCAACTACAACTGCAAGTATACGATGTACGGCTTTGAAAACGCTATGAGCCCCGACGACCATTATCAGGACCTCAAGCGCATCATTCAGGCCGCCGGCGGTAAGGCCGCCCGTATCAACGTAATCATGCCCAACCTGTACGGTGGCCGTCAGCACCGCCGCAGTTACCGGGAGAGCCTGGACTGCGCCGTGATGCTGCAGGAACTGCACGCTATGGGCGTGGACAACATCGTCACCTTTGATGCCCACGACCCCCGTGTGTGCAATGCCGTACCGCTAATGGGTTTTGACAATCTGATGCCTTCCTATCAGGTGCTGAAGTCTATGTTCC
>JAZRMD010000053.1:0-6540 GCA_045647285.1 Acutalibacteraceae bacterium | reverse complement strand
GCTACCGTAACGGTAGCCGGGGACTTTATTACGCTTCGTTTCTGCCGAATTCCGACAGCTCCAACGTGGGGTTATGCTCGGTGGCCCACGTAATGTTCCAGCTGTTGGTGAACAGCAACAGCGGACGGCCTTGTAGGTCCTGAATGCGACGGGTATCCGACGTTAGGTTAAGACTCTTGACGTCTATGTCTTCGTTAGCAATCCAGCGGATGTACTGGTACGGCAGATTGCTCATACGGATATCCACGTTGTATTCGTTCTTCAGCCGGTAGGTCAGCACCTCAAACTGCAACACACCCACCACGCCAACGATAACCTCTTCCATACCGGCGCCCAGTTCCTGGAATATCTGGATGGCACCTTCCTGGGCAATTTGGGTGATACCCTTGACAAACTGCTTGCGCTTCATAGTGTCCACCTGCTGGACCAGGGTGAAATGCTCCGGCGCAAAGGTGGGAATGCCCTCAAAGCGGAAGGAGTCATTACCGGAACAGATGGTGTCGCCAATGGAGAAGATGCCCGGGTCAAACACGCCGATAATGTCCCCGGCGTAGGCCTCGTCCACAATCTCACGGGACTCCGCCATCAGTTGCTGGGGCTGGCTCAGGCGCATTTTTTTGCCCCCCTGCACGTGGTACACTTCCATATTCTTCTCAAACTTACCGGAACAGATACGCATAAACGCCACCCGGTCCCGGTGGGCCTTGTTCATATTGGCCTGAATTTTGAACACAAAGGCGGAGAAAGGATTCGTGAAGGGGTCAACGGGTCCGGCGTCGGAGTTGCGGCCCAAGGGGGCGGTGGTCATCCGTAAAAACTCCTCCAGGAAAGGCTCCACGCCGAAGTTGGTCAACGCCGAGCCAAAAAACACGGGGGTCAGCCGACCGGCGGATACCTCTTCCATATCAAAGTCGTAACCGGCGCCGTCCAGCAACTCCACATCGTCCGTCAAGGTGCCGTACAGGTTGTCACCCAACAGGGCACGCAGTCCCTCGTCCTGCAGGTCCACGTGAATAGCCTGTACCTCGTGCTGGGCGTTGGATTGGTCGTCATTGGCCTGAAAAGCGATGATGCGACTGCCTTCCCGGTCATAGACGCCCTTAAACTCCTTGCCGGAGCCGATGGGCCAGTTCATCGGATAGGTGCGGATACCAAGGACCGACTCAATCTCTTCCATCAGGTCAAAGGGGTTACGGGCCTCTCGGTCCATCTTGTTGACAAAGGTAAAGATGGGGATGTGGCGCAACAGACAGACCTTAAACAGCTTGATGGTCTGCCGTTCCACGCCCTTGGAGGCGTCAATCACCATCACGGCGGAATCCGCCGCCATCAGGGTGCGGTAGGTGTCCTCCGAGAAGTCCTGGTGTCCGGGGGTATCCAGAATATTAACGCAATAATCCTTGTAGTTAAACTGCATAACCGACGAGGTGACCGAGATACCGCGCTGTTTTTCGATCTCCATCCAGTCGGATACGGCGTGCTTGTTGTTCTTTTTGCCCTTAACCATACCGGCCTGCTGAATAGCGCCTCCGTACAGAAGCAGCTTCTCTGTCAAGGTGGTCTTACCGGCATCGGGGTGGGAGATAATGGCAAAGGTGCGCCGCCGCAGGATCTCGCCCTCGGTGGTGCCGGCCTTACCGGCCATCTCGTTTATTTCCACGGTGATTCCTCCACGCATAGTATAATCACCCTATTGTACCGCATTTTGAGGCAGAACGCAACCCTTATTTTTCCGCCGTCAGCAACAATGCGTGAGCAATACCGGGAATACTCTCCCCCTGCTGGGACGAGGTGGGGGACATCAGGGCGCCGGTGGGGACGAACAGCATATTCCTCAGCTCTCCCCGTTCCAGACGGGGCAGGAAGTGAGCGCACAAGACCGAGGCGGAACACCCACATCCGGAGCCGCCGGCGTGTACGTCCTGGGTCTGCCGGTCAAACAGCAGCAGGCCGCAATCCGTGTACCGGTCATCCAAGGTATAGCCTTTACGGGACAGCAGTTCCCGGTTAAGGGCACTGCCCACCTCCCCCAGATCACCGGTGGCAATACAATCGTAATCCTCCGGACCGGTGCCGGTATCCATAAAGAAGTGGCACAGGGTGTCCGCCGCCGCAGGCGCCATAGCGGAGCCCATATTGTTCATATCGGTGACCCCCAGGTCCTGTACCCGACCGATGCACACGGCTTGAATACGCACACCTTGACCGCGTCCCACCACCACAGCCCCGGAGGCGGTGGCGGTCCATTGACTGGTGGGCGTCCGTTGACCGCCGTATTCCAGAGGGTAACGGAACTGCCGTTCAGCGGTGCAGAAATGGGATGAGGTCACCGCACCGCACAGGTCGGCGGTACCGCTATCCACGAATATGGCCGCCATCGCCATAGTCTGCCCCATGGTGGAGCAGGCACCAAACTGGCCAATTAGCGGCACCTGCATCTGCCTTAGGCCAAAGGTGGACGCAATATTCTGGTTGAGCAAGTCCCCGGCAAACAGATAGTGCAGCTGACTGGGGGATAACCCGGCCTTATCCAGTGCCCGGGTCAACGCTTCCTTCTGTAAAGTGCTCTCCGCCTGCTCCCAGGTTTTTTGCCCCAATCGGGCGTCCTCAAACACCGCATCAAAGCACGGACCTAAGGGGCCTTGGCCCTCCTTTTTGCCCACCACCGCCGCATAGCTGAGAATACTGGGCCCGTTGGACAGGGTAACGGTATACCGACCGCATCGTTCCGGCATAAAAAAACCTCCTGCTACAAGATACGGTTAGTGTGTCTTGTTGCAGGAGGTTTATGCGTATATTGCCGGGTTAACTTAATTCGATCACACCGTCATCAAAGCCATCCAACGAAAACCACGTGGGAGCCGTCTTGCCTTGCGCCTGCAAGGCTTTGACCGTGTTGTTGTAAATGTTTTGCGGACTGAAGGCGACGGTGGTGTCGCTGTACACGATCTGCACCGTACCGTTGACCCGGACCTTAACGTAGGAACGGGCAATAAACCTGGTGTCCTTATTCTCCAACGTAATGTTCTTAACCAGCGCCGTGTAGGTCACCGTCTTGGAAGATGCATCGTATTCCCAATACTGTTTTTTAAATCCATCGGTGATGGACACCTTGTTGGGGCTGTCCACCGTCAGAGCCTGCCCTTCTCTGCCAAGGATGATGCCTCTCTCTTCAATCGGATAGGTAACACCGTCCAGCACGACCGTAGAAAAATCTGCACTGTCGGTGACGTATTTGCCGGGAATACGCAGGGCTGTGTACTCCTTGCCGTTGGCAGAGTATATAGCGGAGTTTGCCGCCGCACCCAGTTGCGTCTTGTCCTTATCGCCGCCCACATACTGATACGCAGAATGAATCGGTATCATCCCTTCAACGCCTTCATCGACTTCCCGCTGATGACCGCAAACACCGCAGTCACCGTCCAGCACGTCAACGTAGCTGTGACCGGTAGCCGGCAGTTCTTCCACGATGACCCTGCCGCAGACATCACAGGTGTAGGTCGTATGGCCATCCTCAGTGCAGGTAGGAGCCACCGTCTCCACGCCGTCTTCCCGGTCACAACCGTGGGTATGGGGTTGCCAGACGGGCACCTCCAATGTGAACTGGTTATAGGCCATATAGTGCTGACCGGTAACGGTAGACACGGTCTCCACGTTCACCGTACGACCGCCATCAGAAAAATTCAGCAAGGTCAGCATGCCGGTGCCGCCGATATTCTTGTCAAGTCCCTGTGGATCTACGAGAATCTCGGTCACCACGTTGCCGTTATCCCCCTCACGCTGCGTGGCGACCACCACGTTGCTGGAGATGTGACCGGAAATAACCATCACGATGTTATCGTGCTTGGAAATGAACTTATCCCATATTTCGTCCGCCTCGTTGGGGTTATCGTGTACGCTGTATTTGGAAGCGCGATCGTTGTGGTCAGACGGCACCGGATGACCGTCTGCATTGAGATATACGTGGGTCGTGACGATCACATTGTGAAAAGGATGGGCTTCTATCACGTCACTTGCCCATGCAAGCACCGCATCGGAGGCACCGATATCCAACGCGAATATAAGATACGGAATTCCGTTAACGGTAAGTTCTCTCCAGGTATCCGCTACCCCTTCTCCATACTTTCCATCAAAACTCTCGTTATAAGGTGCCGTGTCAAAGGTCGCATTAAAGCTGTCGTAACCATCGTGATTTCCACGCAATAGAGAATAGGGGACCACACCGTCCAGCTTGGCGTATTCCCGGGCAGCATCCGTCCACTCACGGGTGGCATCGGCATCGGTAATATCGCCAAGACCCATCACGTACTGGATTTTTTTGGACTCCTTATTGTCCAGGATCCAATCGTAGATCGGCGGTAATCTATCGGCATAATACCGGTTAACGATCTGCGTATCTCCCACCAGAACAAAAGAATAGTCGCTCTCGGTTTCGGGCGCAGCATCCGTCATCCAGACCGTACCTTTTTGAATCGCATAACCGTTGCCACTCTCATCTACGATCACGTCATCTTGGGTCTGCTTGGTCAGATCCCAGGCGGCCAACGGTGAGCCATTAGCAAACTGCTGTGCGTCTATGGCAATTTCCGCTGCATCTCTTGCCTGCGTATACAGAACGACCGAGCTCAGTTCACCGGTAAAGTAGTTGCTGTTGCCGTTACGTGCGTCACCACCTAAAACACCGGCTTGCTCACTGACAAACGAAGGAATGCATCCTTCTATGGTCTGCGCCGCCTCACCGTTAACGTAACAGGTCATCGTCTGGGATTGAGAATCGTTCACAATAGCGATATGCGTCCATTCTCCCGTGTATACGTTCACCTCATCAAAGGTCATAGTATACGTCGCTCCATCATGCCGGGCATATATCTGCGGATGACCGTTATCCGCGATCTGGAAGTTAAGGTTTTCCCGTTTGTACCCGTTATTACCAATCACCACACCGCCTCGGAATGAAGGATGATAATCGGCAGGAAAGCGGATACATGTGGTCTGCGATTTTTCGCAGGTGGACGTGGTCATTTCGGATTACGTCTTCCGGGAAGATGTAAAAGCGCAGTATCCCCATACTGAGTTTATAGAAGTGTCTCTTTGAAACAAAAAAGAACGCCTGCGGATGCACCAAAGTATCAGCAGGCGTTGTCTTATATACCTTTTATAAATCCATACACAGGCCCACGGGGCAATGGTCACTACCCATCACCTCGGGAAAGATCAGGCTGTCGGTCACGAGGGGCATCAGCCGCCGGGACACCACAAAGTAATCAATGCGCCACCCCACGTTCTTAGCCCGGGCGCCATACATATAGCTCCACCAGGAATAGGCGATCCTATCGGGGTACAGGGTGCGGAAGGTATCGGCAAAACCGGCATCCAGCAAGGCGGTAAAGGCGCCCCGTTCTTCATCGGAAAAGCCGGCGCTCTGGTGGTTGGTCTTGGGGTTTTTGAGGTCTATTTCCTGATGGGCCACGTTCAGGTCGCCGCAATACACGACCGGCTTGACTGCGTCCAGCCGGCGGATGTAGTCCCGTAGAGCCGCCTCCCAAGACAGGCGATAGTCCAACCGTGCCAGCTCCCGTTGGGCGTTGGGGGTGTATACACACAGCAGATAAAACCCGTCGTATTCCAAGGTAATGGCCCGGCCCTCGGTGTCGTGTTCCGGGATGCCCAGACCGTAGCGCACCGACAGAGGTTCCTGCCGGGTGAACACCGCCGTGCCGGAATAGCCTTTTTTCTCTGCACTGTACCAATACTGGTGATAGCCGTCGGGGGCAAACTCCGCCTGTCCCGGCTGCATCTTGGTCTCCTGTATACAGAAAACATCCGCATCCGCCTGAGCAAAAAAGTCGGCAAATCCCTTGGTCAGACAGGCGCGAAAACCGTTCACATTCCACGATATCAGTTTCATAGACATCCCCCTTATCTAACGAAAAGCATACCACGATCGTGGTCAAAAAACAAGAGGATCGGTTTTTTTCGTTCAAAAACAGTGTCGGTTTTTTCTATTGCGTTACCCCTTGTGTTGTGCTAATATGGATGGAAAGGGGGAATCTCGATGGGATATCTATTGTTGACCGTTTCCCTAATCGCCGGTGCCACCAAAGGGTTTTGCGGCAAAAAAACCAGCGGTTATCTGACCGGTATGCGTGGCGCTGTTATGGCCAACCTGATACGGATGGGGCTGTGTGTACTCATAGGACTTTTGCTTGTGGTGTTGGCCGGGGATAGTGTCCACCTGACACCGCAACCCACGTTATTGGGAATCGCCGCCCTGTCCGGCGTATCCACCGCCGTGTTCGTAGTATCCTGGCTGTTATCGGTACGCAAAAACGCCTATATGCTGTTGGACGTATTCTTAATGCTCGGGGTACTGGTGCCTCTCATCAGCGGTATCTTCCTGTTTGACGAGCAGGTGCGGCTGACACAATGGATCGGGATAGGGGTGCTGCTTGTAGCCGTACTCATTCTGTGTTCCTACAACAACGGGATCAAGGAAAAATTAACCTTTTCCGGGTTTTTACTGCTATTAACCGCCGGGGT
>JAZRMD010000052.1:0-9531 GCA_045647285.1 Acutalibacteraceae bacterium | reverse complement strand
CAAAACCGGTTGATGGTGACAACCGATATAAGCCGATTTAATTATCAATTGTTCTCAATTGAGAAGGACAAAGGACACCACGAGCGGTGTCCTTTTTGTCCTTTGGCGGAGAGGAAGGGATTCGAACCCTTGGCTCTTGCGAGTCACCGGTTTTCAAGACCGGCTCCTTAAACCACTCGGACACCTCTCCGTGTGTTGTTAACGCTATGTATTCTAACACTCTGTGTCACTTTTGTCAAGAGAAAAATCACTTTTGAATGAAAATGATATTTTTCTAAAAAAAGACGATTTCGCTCTTGACAACCGATGACAAATTCATTATAATAACATAGCGTTCGCAAAGAGATGGAGAAGTCGCCTAGTCCGGTCGAGGGCGCACGATTGGAAATCGTGTAACTGTTAAACGCAGTTCGAGGGTTCGAATCCCTCCTTCTCCGCCAAAAATAAGACAGTCTTTTGACTGTCTTATTTTTTATCCTTTCACAAGGAGGGACAACCATGAAGCGTTCTAAGCTCTGTGTTGCTCATATGTTGTTGTCTGTTTTTCTATCGTTCAATGTGTTTCTGTTAATATTATCCGCAGCCATTAGTTTGCCTATTTATATTCGTCCCTTCTATTATGCGCACATTGACGCTCTTTCATTACCGCAGGAAACCGGATACTCCTACGACCAAATTCGCACGGCGTACGACGAGATGCTGGATTATCTGACAATACCCGACAAGACGTTTTCAGTAGGGGATTTACCGTATACGGTGGAGGGTAAGTCCCATTTTGCAGATTGTCGCCGTTTGTTCTCACTACTGCGCGTAGTATTATTTATCTCTTTTGCCTTGGTGGTATTCGTATGGGTGTTGCGTCGCTTCTTGCGGTGGCCACCGTATTACTTGGGACGCTGTCATTCCATCGTATACGGTGCCTTAGGTGCCCTGTTGCTGATTCTGATATTTGGTATAGCCGTTTTGGCGGATTTTGACGGTGCTTTTACGGGCTTTCACGCTATATTATTTCCTGGGAAAGATAATTGGTTGCTGAATGTGTATAGTGACCCCGTCGTCCGTCTGTTACCGGAGCAATTCTTCGTGCATTGTGGCATTTTTGTTGCCTTTGGTGTGTTTATTTTCTCGTCGGTGTTCATTATTTGGTGTTGGTTTCACCAACGGCAAAGAAAAAACACAAAATTACTCTTGTATAACGAAACGCATTATGATATACTGTCTTAGATGCCGTTGCGGCAATTATAATTCTTACGACGAGGTATGTAGTATGAAACGACTGACAAGCATTATTATCAGCCTGACACTCCTTGCCACCCTGTTTTTATCCGTTTCTTTTTCGGTTAATGCCGCAGCTGTCGATACGCTGAAAGGAACGAATATTTCCTTTGTTGGTGACGATACCACGATTGGCTTTGAAAAAGCTTTAGATAAAGTATACGGGTTAAATGTCACCTGTCATGCAGGCGGCTCTGGAGTTACGTTGTCTGATTGGCGCAAAAGTCAAGATGGAATGACTGGAAGCGGTGTTGTTCATAATCAGCTGCTTGGCGTTGACCCGAAGGCAACAGATTACGTTATCTTGTGTGGCGGTTTTGCCGATATGGAAACGCAAAATTTAAAAAAGGGCAATGTAGTTGTAACCGATAATACAGAAGGTGTCGTTATTGGTCCGGTCAAACCGCACGATTACACTTTGCCGGTTGACGAAATGGATGCCAAAAACGCGGAAGCCCGTACTTTTTCCGCAGGCGTAGAGCGCTTGATCAAGTATGCTATTACCAAATGCGATGGTAAGCGGATTGGTTTTATTATCGGTTGGGCCACACCCTTTAACAAGTCCACGACTGCGCGTACGCCTGATAAATATTGGGAAGTTGTGCGTCAGACTTGCGATAAGTGGAATGTTCCTTATCTGGACTTGTTTTCTGGTACGGCATCGGATGGCCGCTCCTACAGCAAGGATATTTTGGATTTATATAACGAAAAATCACCGTTTATGAGTGGGGGAAAGAAATCTTTATCTGATAAAGGCTACGAAACCATTGCTCCCTATGTTGCTGAGTGGATGGCTACCTTACAGCCCTACAACCTTAAGGCGGCTATGGCTACGGCGAACACCACCACGTTGGGCACTGGTAAAACGTTACCGACCACAACCACTACGACTACCACGAAGGTGAACACTCCCGGTACCACGACCACGACTACCACTACCACCGCCTCCTTGACGCCACCCACCACCAGTAAGAAGCAGGTGCAGATAGAGGTGGTCGGAAACGGAGAGGCGGTTACCAGACCCACCACCACTACGACTACCGAGGCGGTTACTACGGATCCGTTAGTCGAAGACGGTCTAGATTCTACTACGATTATCATCATCGCCGGCCTGGGTGCTTTGGCGGTTGCTATTAATGTAGTCATCGTTGTGATTGTTGTTAGAAGGAAAAAGAAAAAGCAATAAGTAAAAGGAGAAGTGTCCAATAGGACGCTTCTCCTTTCCGTTAACGGAGGGATTTCTATGTTCGTGTGTTTATACGGTGCGTCCAGCAATCAGATAGCGGATAAGTATATTCAGGCAACCGAAGTGTTGGGCCAATTGTTGGCGGCCGCCGGTCATTCCTTGGTGTACGGTGCCGGTGGTGCCGGTCTGATGGGCGCCGCCGCCCGTGGGTTTAAGGAAAATAACGGATATGTTATTGGGGTAGTTCCTCGCTTTCTACAGGTGGACGGTATTTTATATCCTCATTGCGATGAAACGATATTTACCGAAACCATGCGCGAACGCAAACAAGTGATGGAGGATAAAGCGGATGCCTTTATTGTGACTCCTGGTGGTATCGGCACCTTTGAAGAGTTTTTTGAAATTTACACCCTTAAGCAGTTGGGGAGACACTGTAAGCCGCTTATCGTGTATAATATCGACGGATATTACGATGAAATACTCACTATGCTCTCAAAGGCTGTTAAACAAAGTTTTATGAGAGAAGCAAGTTTGCAACTCATTACGGTGGTGGATTCACCGGAACAAGTTGTACAGGCGCTGACGTCTGACGACACATCTTTGCAGGATATTCAACAAACCAAGTATGTATAAGAATGGCCGCCCATATCCTATGGGCGGCCATTTATATTATGGAAACAAAAATTTCAGTATGGACTGCTTTTCATTGGGGACTTGCCCCTCAATGACCGCATCCAAAGCCTTTTGCAACAAATGACCAATGATGGGACCGGCAGATACACCGGCAACGATCAAATCCTTCCCGTCAATGGCAAGGTCACATAATCGACAACAGACATTCTGTTTATACAGATACTCAAACGCAGACAGCGTAAAAGCGCCGTCTTCACCCTTAATAGCGCGTTGTAGTAACAATTGCTCTTTAGCACCATCCCAATCGACAACTGAGACCAATCGCAAAAGATCGGTGTCGGTAGCGAGTGGTTTATGACGGTGTGTAAGCAGTTGTGTTACGGCACGTATGGTAACGTTATCAAAACGAAGGCGGCGCAAAGCGTCGATGGCCACACGTTCGCCTTGATCCAAGTAAGCAAACATCAGCGCAAGTCGAACGGATAACAGGGGAGGAGTCTGCGATAGGGAAACGCACATAGCATGCCATTGCGCATCATCATAGGACAATTCCGGTAAAACGGTGCGGATAACGCAGGCGTATTGTTGCAATACATAGGATGCACCATCGCCCAGCAGAAGTTTGGTTATTTCTTCGCGAATGCGCTCAGCTGACACACGTGCCAACAGGTGCCGGGATTGCACAACAGCATTGGCTGTAGCCGGCTCTATGGTAAATTGCAAAGTAGCACTAAACCGTATGGCACGTAAAATGCGTAGCGAATCTTCCATAAAGCGCGTAGAGGCCTCACCAACGCAGCGGATGCAACGTGCTTGTATATCCTTAGCACCGTCGTAAGGGTCAACCATCCCCTCGCTTGGTGTAAAGGCGATAGCGTTTACAGTAAAGTCCCGTCTGGAAAGGTCGTTAAATACCGTATTCGCATAAGCGACGGTATCCGGGTGACGCCCGTCAGAGTACGCACCGTCTATGCGAAAGGTGGTTATTTCCAGAGGTTGCTCTTCTATCAGCACCGTTACCGTGCCGTGTTGAACACCGGTCAGTATGACAGGGTATTGGGCAAAGACGTGGATCACTTGGTCAGGAGTGGCAGACGTGGCGATATCCCAATCATGCGGTTGGCGCCCCATCAAAGAGTCGCGCACACAACCGCCAACCACATAAGCATCGTATCCGGCGTCCTGCAATTGCTCTAACGCTACAGTAACTTTGCGTGGCAATACCATATCCATTACTGTTCGTGACCGTGTTTGTGAAGCAAGCGGTGCTTCTCGTCCCACAATTTCTGTGAAAGGTCGACGTAGTATTTGTGCGGATTCTCAAAGCGCAATACTTCGTCCCAGATAGTTTCCATTTGCTGACGGCAATACTCACGAATCTCGCCAACGGAGGGGGAATCGTACACGCATTCGCCTTTTTTGAACAACTGCACCTGTAAGGGTACTGCACGGAAATTGGTCACCTGCTTGCGCTTCCAGATATGGTCAGGGTCAAATATCTCGTAGGGCGCCGTATCGTCGATTACCTCATCGTGCATAGTGATAACGTCGGCTATAGCTTTGTGATTATCTCGGTCATACAGACGCCACAGTTTCTTAAACCCGGGATTGGTTATCTTAGCCACGTTTTCACTGACCTTGATACGGGAAACGATCTCTCCGTTGTCTTCTACGGCCGCCAGCTTATATACACCGCCAAAAACGGGAGCACTGGATGCGGTGATCATCCGTTCGCCTACGCCAAAGCTGTTAACGCAGGCGCCCTGACGAATCATATCCTGAATGGTGTATTCATCCAAGGAGTTGGAAGCGGTAATAGCGCAATCAGGGAAGCCGGCATCGTCCAGCATCTTACGGGCCTTCTTACTTAAATAGGTGATATCGCCGGAGTCGATGCGGATGCCCTTGGGACGGTAGCCGTTGGGTACCAAAACTTCGTTAAACACACGAATAGCATTGGGAATGCCGGACTTAAGCACGTTGAATGTGTCTACTAATAAGACACAGGATTGGGGATAGATCTGTGCATAGGCCTTAAACGCCTCATATTCGGTATCAAACAACTGTACCCAACTGTGCGCCATGGTTCCCAATGCAGGAATACCGAATTCTCTGTCTGCAATGGTGCAGGCGGTACCACAGCAACCGCCGATATACGACGCACGGGCACCGTATATGGCACCATCACAACCTTGCGCTCGACGAGAGCCAAACTCCATGACCGGACGACCTTGGGCGGCTCGTACAATGCGGTTAGCCTTGGTAGCGATGAGGGACTGATGATTGATGAGCACCAGTATCATGGTTTCAATAAATTGCGCCTGAATAGCCGGACCACGGACGGTAACCAATGGCTCGTGAGGGAAGACAGGCGTTCCTTCCGGGATGGCCCATACATCACAACTGAACTTAAAATGCCGTAAATATTCAAGAAACTCCTCATTAAATAACCCTTTGCTGCGCAAATAGTCAATATCTTCATCTGTAAAGTTCAAAGCCTTTATATAGTTGATGACCTGCTCAATGCCGGCGATGATTGCCACGCCACCGCCATCGGGAATAGAACGGAAGAACATATCAAAATACACGGTACGTTCTCCGTTGCCGGTACAAAAGAAACCGTTTGCCATGGTGATCTCATAAAAATCCGTGAGCATAGTCAGGTTGTTTTTGGATAATAAATTCGTTTGCACTTGTCAGACCTCATTTCCAATTAATGCTAAACACAGTATACATCGAAATATCACAAAATGCAAGGGCGGTTGGTGAAAAAACAGCGCAGTACCAACACCGGAACGGCTCTGTTTTATCACAGGGTTTTGACCAGTTCTTTAAGATATGCGGCAAAATCGTCACGCATATCGGGGCGGGACAATGCTACTTCGCAATTGGCCTGTAGTATGCCCAACTTGTTGCCCATATCGTATCGCTTTCCGATGAAGTCGACGCCCATCATATTGCCATTTTGCGCCATGATGCGCATAGCATCGGTCAGTTGGATCTCACCGCCGGTACCGGGAGGCGTATTGTCCAGTATATCAAACACATCCGGCGTGAGCACGCAGCGTCCCAACACGGAATATAGGGAAATCACCTGTTCGGGCGTGGGCTTTTCGATCATATCCGACACGTGGAATATATTGTCCCGTTCATTGGTTACAGCGAGGGAGCAATACCGAAGCACCTGTTCGGGGGTCACTTCCTTGATGCCCACCACGGAACGGCCAAACTCCTCGTATACGCGGCACAACTGACCGCAGACCGGATCTTCGCCAATAATGACGTCGTCCCCATACAGCACTGCAAACGGCTCGTTACCGACAAAGGCCTTGGCACAACGGACGGCATGTCCCAATCCACGGGTTTCCTTTTGCCGAACAAAGTGGATGTTGGCCAGATCGGCAAGACCGCGAACGGTTTCCAATGCCTCTATCTTGTTACCGGCTTCCAGTCGTTGCTCCAATTCAATGCTGTGGTCAAAGTGGTCCTCAATGACGTCTTTACCACGATTGGTGATGATCAGAATGTCCTCGATGCCGGCGGCAACAGCTTCCTCTACGATGTACTGGATGGCCGGTTTATCCACGATGGGGAGCATTTCCTTGGGCATAGACTTGGATGCGGGAAGAACGCGCGTACCAAGACCTGCCGCAGGAATGACCGCTTTTTTTACTCTACTCATAACAACCTCCTGTATTATGCGACAAACAGCAAAATAATCTGGGATAAAAACGATGAGACAAAATAGCCTATTAGCGCAACGCCAAAAGATACACCGTTATTGGTCGCTAACTCGGATGGGGTAACGTCCGGCGTAATTTGACGTGTGCGCAGTATCACCGATGAGCAGTGATTCTTATAGATACGGTTACCAGCATAACCGATAATACAATGCACCGCTAAGAGTATAACAGAAAGTATCCACATAGACAAGAGGTAAAACAATTTTTGTTGACTTTCCATAGGATTTAGAAATGCGGTATACAATTGTTCGTAGGTAGTAATCTCCAAACGCGTTTGCACAAATGCGCTGACAAACGTGCTTACAGCCTGCAACAACAGGACCAATACGCCACCAACGTACATCTTGCGATATAGCAACCAATACGGAGCCAACAGGAAGGCGCACCAATTCCAGTTGCCGCCGTTATTCTCTTCAATCCGACGGAAACGTGGTATATAATATTCCGCTTTAGGACCCACAACGGCGGCGTAATCTGCCGTGCTGATATCGTCAATCATATCCGTGTCGCTGTTAACGGTGGCCTCGTGCGACGAAAACGGTGAATAGCGGTGAGCTTTGCTGGTGGCACTATGCCAATCATCTTGACGAATTTGCCGTCCACAACGCTTACAGTATTCCGCAAATTCCGGGTTTTCTGCACCGCATTGACGACAATGCACGGTGGGGACAGACTTATTTGTGTCGGTGACAACCGCATCGTGTTCAGCCTGATCGCGACTCCATTGGTTATCCGTGTTGTGCAGTTCTTCCAGATGACAGTGTCCCTCCTGCTGCCAGCAACGGCGGTGGTGGGGGAGACCGCAATGGGGACAGGCAACGATGTCCTCGTCCGGCTTCAACGGACGTTGACAAACCTTGCAGGTCATACCTTCGTAAAAAAACATCCTACTCACTCCCATCATTGTGGTTATTATAACTTTCCTCGCACTCCGGAGCAATATGTTGTGAATGAAATTTATAAAAAATTAATAATTCGCCACGTATAGGCGATTTTCTGCATTTTTTTCTTGCTATTTTGTAGTGCCAATCGTATAATATAAGAATAAAATAAATACAGGGTGATAGTATGCGTAAAGCGGAAGATTTTTTTGCGTCTGTTGACGGCAAGAAAGTATATATTTGCGGTATCGGGCGCAATAACGTACCGGTCATTCATCAGTTTTTACATGCCGGCGCGGTGGTTACGGCATGCGACAGACGTAGCGAAGCGGAATTGGGCGATACGGCTGCCGAACTGCGTAAAGCTGGCGCCAAGTTGCGTCTGGGTGAAGACTACTTAAAAGATATCGATGCCGACCTGGTACTGCGTACTCCAGGTATGAAACCGTATTTGCCGGAGTTTGACGAGGCGCGGCGCCGGGGGATTACGGTGACATCCGAGATGGAACTGTTTTTTGACCTGTGTGAAGCGCCCATCTACGCTGTAACCGGCTCGGACGGAAAGACCACTACAACCACCATTATCGCCGGTTTGTTGGATGCGGCCGGTGTGCGTACCTTTGTGGGCGGCAACATTGGTCGTGCCTTGTTACCCTATGTGTTGGATATTGGTCCTGACGATGCCGCCGTAGTGGAATTATCCAGTTTTCAGTTGACCGGTATGACGCAATCTCCCCACGTGGCGGTGGTTACCAACGTGGCTCCCAATCATCTAGACTGGCATACGGATATGCAGGAGTATATTGATGCTAAGAAAAACCTGGTGCTTCACCAAAGACCGGATGACCGGGCGGTGCTAAACGCGGATAATGCGATTACCGCCTCCTTTGCGCAGGAATTATCTGCACCGAACGTTTACCGTTTCAGCAGAAAGATGCCTGTAAAAAACGGTTGTTGGCTGGATGCGGACAACAATCTGATAATGAGCGAAAATGGTGTGGATATCCCGGTGATGAATGCAGAGGATATCCGTATACCGGGCATTCATAACGTTGAAAACTATATGGCCGCCATCTGTGCTGTGTGGGGTCGTGCTAAGGTGGAACACATCCGAGCCTTTGCCCGGTCCTTTGGCGGCGTAGCACACCGTAGTGAATTGGTACGGGAACGCCACGGCGTACGGTGGTATAACGACTCCATTGGCTCCAGTCCTTCCAGAACGATTGCTGGACTTAATGCCTTCAAGCAGAAGGTTATATTGATTGCCGGTGGATACGATAAGCACATACCGTATACACCCTTGGGGCCCGTTGCCGCCCAAAAGGTGTCGGCCGCTATCCTATTGGGCGCTACTGCCGGTGCCATTGAAAAGGTCATTCGCACTTGTTCGGATCTGCCGATCTATCGTGTGAATTCAATGGATGAAGCGGTGCAGCAGGCAGACGCGATTGCTCGTGACGGAGATATCGTATTTATGTCTCCGGCCAGCGCCAGTTTTGATATGTACCCCAACTTTGAAGTGCGTGGAGAACATTTTCGCACATTGGTATTGGCGTTGCCGGAATAATGAAGGAGAACTGGTATGGAAGTACTGTATAACGACCTGAAGCAACTGTGTAATGCCGCCGGTGTAGCCGGCCTTGATGATGTGGTACAGGTGGCTAAACAGCTGTTGGAGCCTCTGTGTGAACGGGTGTATACCGATGCAATGGGTAATGTTTTAGCCATTCGCAAAAACAATGATACCACCTGTCCGCCCGTTATGTTGCAGGCACATATGGACGAAATCGGTATGCTGGTGACCCACATTGAC
>JAZRMD010000051.1:0-5952 GCA_045647285.1 Acutalibacteraceae bacterium | reverse complement strand
GTGAACAAACGATTTGGTCACACATAATTTGCGAAAGGGTGTTTTCCATTGAATAAACGGTGGTGCAGAGTGGTGTCTCTGCTGATGGCGGCTCTGCTGGTGGTGGCAGGCTGTGTCGGGTGCAAGCAGGATGGCGGTCTGGATAAGGTGCGCGTCTGTGAGGTCACCCACTCCATCTTCTATGCGCCCCAGTACGTGGCTATGGCCAAGGGGTTTTTTGCCGAAGAGGGTCTGACGGTGGAACTGTCCAACGGACAGGGGGCCGACGCGGTGATGGCGGCGGTGCTGTCCGGGAATATGGACATCGGCTTTGCCGGTCCGGAAGCGTCCATCTACGTGTACAACGAGGGCAAGGAGGATTATACCCAGGTGTTTGCCCAGGTGACCCGCCGGGACGGCTCCTTCCTGTTGGCCCGTCAACCGGACGATAATTTTACCTGGGATAAGGTCAAGGGTAAGGTGGTGTTACCCGGTCGTAAAGGCGGTGTGCCGTATATGGCCCTGGAACACGTTCTGCGCAAGAATGGGGTAGACCCGGCCGCAGACACCACCCTGGATAACAGCGTTCAGTATGCGATGATGACGGCGGCCTTTACCGGCGGCACCGGGGACTACGTGACCGCCTTTGAGCCCACCGCTTCTATGCTGCAGCAGGAGGGGCAGGGCTACATCGTGGCGTCGGTGGGCGAAGCCGCCGGGGGCGTGCCCTACACCGCCTACTTTGCCAAGAAAAGTTATATTGCGGAAAACAGCGACCTTATCCAGCGCTTCACCAATGCGGTGTACCGGGGGCAGCAATGGGTGGCCACCCACACCGCCCAGGAGATTGCCGAGGCGGTGGCGGAACAGTTCCCGGACACCGACCTGCCTCTGCTGACCAAGGCGGTGGAAAGTTACCGGGCTATCGATGCGTGGAATGAAGACCCCGTTATGTCGGAGGGCGCCTTTAACCGCCTGCAGTCCATTATGACCGAAGCCGGGGAACTCAAGCAGATCGCCGACTACGGTAGCGTAGTCAACAACACCTTTGCCGAAAAAGCTATGCAATAACGCACAAAAAAGCTGTGTAGAAATTTTCTACACAGCTTTCGTTTATCTTTCTATGACCGAAAAAACAACAGGTATTTTTCTCCACAACAAATCACCACCGGCTCAAGGTTACCATATATGGTCCAAAAAGTCCATATATGGTCGTTACCGTTTTCCTAAAAAGCATAAACTATGTATAGAACTTTTTAGGGGTGATATTGTGGATGCAAGAAAAGCCGTAGCCAATAGATTGTTAGAATTATGTGAGGAAAAGAAGTTATCGGTAAATGCTCTGGCAAGAATCTCTGCAGTTCCACCTTCAACGCTAAAGAATATAATAAATGGCGGAAGCAAGAACGCAGGTGTTGTTACGCTTAAGAAATTATGTGACGGCTTAGAAATATCCCTTTATGACTTTTTCAACACGGAAACATTTAAAACTCTGGAACAGGAAATTAAATAATGTTAATAAAAACTCTCTGCTGAAATTCAGCAGAGAGTTTTACTGTCCTTAAGAGTACGACCATAAGCACTTGCTTTTTTACTTGATACAGCGTATAATGAAAGAAGGCGTTTATTAAGGAAAGGGGGAAGGATGCTGGGTGCATCCGTAGGTTCTATGAAAATACTGATGTTATCGAATTATTTTTATCCGGAGAAGGGCGCCAGTCCCTATCTGGGAGAAAACCGCCGTCAGGCGTTTGCGGACGCTGGGTTTGATATGGAACTGTATACACCGGTACCCACACGGGGCATCTCGGATGAGGTGCGCAAAGAATACAGCCACCGTCTGTATGAGGAAATGTTGGACGGCAAGCTCAAGGTACACCGCTTCCCCTTGATGCGTGAAACGAAGAATCCGTTGCAACGGGCTTTTCGGTATACGGTGAGCATTATCAAGCTGTATCTGCGTGCGCGCAAGACCAAGGACGTGGACGTACTGCAAATTGGCTCTACGCCTCCCATCAATGGTCTGATGTTCCCCAGTCTTAAGAAGAAACTCAATTGCAAGATCGTGTACAATCTGCAGGATATTTTTCCGGATAGCCTGTTGCACGCCGGTATGACCAAACGTGGCTCTCTGTTGTGGAAGTTGGGCCGCCGTATTGAGGATCTTACCTACCGGTATGCGGATGTGATCGTGGTCCTATCTGAGGATTTTCGCCGTAACATTATAGAAAAGGGTGTCCCGGAAGACAAGATCGTCATGATCCGCAACTGGGTGGATGAGCAGGCGGTGGTAGCGATAGACCGGCAGGATAACCCCCTGTTTGACACCTATGGCCTGGACCGGAGTCGCTTCTACGTGTGTTATAGCGGCAACGTGGGCATGAGCCAGAACATGGATATGTTGCTGGACGTAGCCAAATCTCTACGGGACAACGAGCATATCGGCTTTGTGATCGTGGGTGACGGCGCTTATAAGAAGCAGGTGGAACAACGGGTGGAGCAGGAGCAGATCACCAACGTTACCCTGATTCCCTTCCAGCCTTACAAGCAGATCGGTCAGGTGTTCAGCCTTGGCGATTGTGGACTGATCATCTCCAAGGCCGGCACGGGGCAAAACTCCGTCCCCAGCAAAACGTGGAGCGTGATGTCCGCCGCCCGTCCTGTGTTGGCGTGTTTTGATAAGGATAGCGAACTGGACCACATCGTGACCGATCACGATTGCGGTATTTGTGTGCCGCCGGATGATGCGGAGGCCTTCCGCCAGGCCATACTGCAGATGGCAGGCGACAAGGAAGCCTGCCGTCGGCAGGGAGCGAACGGTCGGCAGTACATAGAAGATAATCTTACCCGCGCTGTGGGCACGGCCAAGTGGGTGGAGGTCATACGCCGGGTAACCGAAGGGGATGCGTGATGATTAACGAGTATAGAACGCTGTTTTTACAGCAATCGTATCTGGATAATGACGGCATCTACCGTAAGGCTTTGCAGGGTAAGACGGTGTGTTGGGATTACGTGGTGCTGACCGCTTCTAACGAAGCACAGGCCGCCGCTTACCAAGCACAGCTGACCTACCGTCTGCAAGCCGGTTCCCTGCCCTCTTCCACTACCTATGTGGTGGTACCGGACCCGGAAGGCAAACGTTGCGGCAGTGGTGGCGCCACCTTGGCGGTGCTCAAGGAACTGCACAGCCGTGGCGCTTCCCTGACCCGGAGCCGTATTTTATGCATCCATTCCGGTGGCGACAGCAAACGGGTACCGCAGTACTCGGCCTGCGGCAAGATATTTTCCCCGGTGCCCCGTCAACTGTTTACCGGTCGTCCGAGTACCCTGTTTGACGAGTTTATGTTGGCGATGGCTGGTGTTCCGGCCCGGATGGCCGGCGGTATGCTGGTGTGTTCCGGAGATGTGCTGTTGCTTTTTAACCCCTTACAGTTGGACTTCTACGGAGAGGGAGCCGCCGCCCTTTCCATCAAGGAAAAGGTGGAGACCGGTCAGCATCACGGTGTGTTTTTGGGTGAGGACGGTTATGTACGCCAGTTCCTACACAAGCAATCCATAGACACCTTGACCGCCCGTGGTGCGGTGGACAAAAAAGGCTGTGTGGATATCGACACGGGCGCCGTCATCTTTTCGGGCGCCCTTGTGGAACGCTTGTACGGTCTGGTGGATACACCGGACAAGTACACGGCCTTGGTCAACGACCGCACCCGGCTGTCTTTTTATGGGGATTTTCTTTATCCTCTGGCTGCAGACAGTACGCTGGAAGAGTTTTATAACGAAGCACCCGAGGGGGCGTTTACCCCGGAACTGCGGGATGCCCGCAAACAAGTGTGGCAGGCGCTCCACGGCTATCGTCTTAAGCTGTGTCGCTTCTCGCCGGCGGCGTTTTTGCATTTTGGCACCACAGGAGAGCTGTTGCGTCTGATGACGACGGATATGCCCCGGTACCGTTTTCTCAACTGGTCCGGATTGACCAACAGCAACATCCATCAGGCCGATTACGCCGTATACAACAGTTATATCAGCCGTTGTGCCCGTATTGGCGAAGGTTGCTATATTGAAAACGCCGACATCGGAGAGGGGGTCACCGTGGGGGCAGGCTCGGTCATCTCGGGCGTGACCCTGCGTCACGTGACGGTACCCGGTGGGGTGGTGTTGCACGGCCTTAAGTTGGTGGGGGAGCGTTACGTCTGCCGTCTGTATGACGTAGCGGATAACCCCAAGAACGAGCGTCACCGTGGCCGTGAATTGTCACAGCCGTTGTGGAACGCCCCCTTGTTTACCGTACATGCTACTATGGAGGAGGCGGTGCGTGCCGCCCTTTCCGGCGAGCAGGACGGGGAACGCATCTCGTTGCAGGAAAGTTTTGCACAGGCAGACACCGGTGCGTTGTTGCCCTGGCAGGATAAGTTGGGCGACAAGGTGGTTGCCGAGAGCATATTGGAGGCTATTGATGCCCGTGTCCCTGCCGATACGGTGGCAGCCCAGTACCCGGACGGCATCTCTGAACGGGTGCAACGGTATCTGTTGGCGGAGGCGCAGACCCTCAATGAGGATTGTCCGGAGGACTTTTCCCGGAAGATTCGCATCTACCATTACACGGCAGGGCTGATTGACCGGGAGCGTATGTTGGACGCTTGTTACAAGACCATTGGGCGTGTTCTGCTGCGTCAGGCGGAGGAAGCGGCGACGGCCGTGTCCTCGGCGCAGATCTGCCGGGATCAGGTGGTTGCCCGGTTGCCCGTACGGGTCAACTGGGGCGGCGGCTGGTCGGATACCCCTCCGTATTGTCTGGAGTCGGGCGGTACGGTACTGAATGCGGCGATACAGTTGGGTGGGGAATATCCCATCGAGGTAACCTTGCGTCGGCTGGAGGAGCCCACCATTGCGTTGGCTTCTACGGATATTGGTTGTTACAAGGCGTTTGAGGATATAGAGGAGTTGCGTTGCTGTGATGACCCCAACGACTCCTTTGCTCTGCACAAGGCGGCGCTCATGGTGTGCGGTATCGTGCCCCGGACGGGGGATATGTCGGTACAAGCGCTGTGTCAGCAGTTGGGCGGCGGCTTCTATATGAACACACGCGTCATCAACATCCCCAAGGGTAGCGGTCTGGGCACCAGCTCCATTCTGGCCGGTGCGTGTGCGGCCGCCATCTCGGACTTCTTTGGTCTGGGGTATCCCCGGGAGGAATTGTTTAACCGGGTGCTGTACATTGAGCAGATGATGTCCACCGGTGGTGGTTGGCAGGACCAGATAGGCGGTATTGTCCCCGGAATCAAGTTGGTTACTTCTGCGCCGGGGTTGCAGCAATCCATCACCTGTCAGCCCCTTTGCTTGAGCGAGGATACGTGTCGGCAGCTGGACGACCGTCTGGCTTTGATCTATACCGGTCAGCGCCGCCTGGCGCGCAATCTGTTGCGGGACGTTATCGGTAAGCAGATCGGCTCCGACCCCACCGCCCTGCGTGTGTTACGGGATATCCAGCAGTTGGCCCGGGAGATGACCCATCTTCTCGAGCAGGGGGACGTGGACGGGTTTGCCGCCTTGTTGAGCCGTCACTGGGAGTTGAGCCAGGAGTTGGATAACGGCTGTACCAACACGTGTATTGACCAGATCTTCCTGAGCGTGGACGACCTGATTGACGGACGTATGATATGCGGCGCCGGTGGCGGCGGTTTCCTACAGGTGATCATGAAGAAGGGCGTTACCCGTCGTATGTTGGCGGAACGGCTGGAAGAGGTATTTGGGGACGCCGGCGTGTGCGTCTACGATAGCCATATAGTGTATGAATAAGAGTAAGCAGGTGTGCGCTCCTATAGGAGCGCACACCTTCTTTTTTGGTGCCTTTAGGCGTGGAAAGAACCCCCCGTTCTACTGGGGGAAGAAAAATAGCGGAGCGATCTCTCTCCTCCCCTTGTCAGGGGAGGTGGCTGCGGCTTTGCCGCAGACGAAAGGGTAGTTTCGTTATCT
>JAZRMD010000050.1:0-2544 GCA_045647285.1 Acutalibacteraceae bacterium | reverse complement strand
GGCGGTTTTCCGGCCGGTAGTATTGGAGCAACGCCCGTTGCTCCGCCTTTTCTTTGGGGGAACGGGGGACATATACCGGCTGTAAGGTGATGGGGTCTAATCCGGTATAGAACATACAGGTGGATACGGTGCCGGGGGTGGGATAGAAGTCCTGCACCTGCTCTGGGTGTAGGCCCTCTTTCTTGAGAAATTGCGCCAGTTTAATGGCATCCTCCACCGTGCTGCCCGGGTGAGAGGACATTAGATAGGGTACCAGATACTGCTTCTTACCGTCGCTCTTGGTCAGCTCGTAAAATCGTTGGTAGAACCGTTCGTACACCTTAAACGAGGGTTTGCCCATATACTTGAGCACCCGGTCGGACACGTGTTCCGGCGCCACCTTCAACTGACCGCTGACGTGATGGCGTATCAGTTCCTTGAAGAATCGCTCGTCCGGGTCGGCCAACAGATAGTCGTACCGGATACCGGAACGGATAAACACCTTCTTGACCCCCGGCACCTGACGGAGCCGCCGCAATAGGGTCAGATAATCCTCGTGGCTTACCTTCACCGCCGGGCACATATCCGGTACCAGACACCGCTTGTCCTTACAGGCACCACGCTTTAGCTGTCCCTCACAGGCCGGATGCCGGAAGTTGGCGGTGGGACCGCCCACGTCGTGGATGTATCCCTTGAAATCCGGCATTTTGGTGATGGTTTCCACCTCTTTTACCACGCTGTCGTGACTGCGTGCGGAGATGATGCGCCCCTGATGGTAGGCCAGGGCGCAGAAGTTACACGCCCCGATGCATCCCCGGTTGTGGATAACGGAAAACTTGACCTCTGCGATGCCCGGCACGCCGCCTAGAGCTTCGTAACTGGGGTGGTAGTCACGCATGTAGGGCAGGGCGTACACCCGGTCCATCTCCTCGGTGGACAGGGGAGGGGACGGCGGATTTTGCACCACGATGCGGTCCCCGTGCCGCTGAATGACCGCTTTGCCCCGGACAGGGTCGTGCTCCTCCTGCTGTATGCGGCAGGAGATGGCGTATTGCCGTTTGCCGCTGTCGGTGGGGGTGCTGACCAGCTCGTAAGAGGGACATTCCGCCGCCGGCAGGGGTTGGTAGTCCGCCGTGGGTACTGCGTAACAGGTGCCCCGGATATCGGTCAGGGTGTTAATGGACTCGCCGGCGTCCAACCGCCGGGCAATCTCCACGATATGCCGTTCTCCCATACCGTACATTAGCAGGTCGGCACCGCTGTCTGTGAGGATGGACGGCCGTACCCGGTCGTCCCAGTAATCGTAGTGGGCAAACCGCCGCAGGGACGCTTCCAGGCCGCCGATGGCGATGGGCACTGCACCAAAGAGCCGCCGCGCCGTCCGGGTGTAGGTGATGGTGGCTCGGTCGGGGCGCAGACCGGCCTTGCCACCGGGAGAATAGGCATCTTCACTGCGCCGCTTCTTGGCGGCGGTGTAGTGGGCCACCATGGGGTCAATGTTGCCGCCGTTGATGAGAAAAGCCAGACGGGGCGTTCCAAACCGGCGGTAATCCTCCTCCGTCTGCGGTTGGGGGAGTATACACACCCGATATCCCTCGGCTTCCAACACCCGGGAAATGATGGCGGTGCCAAAACTGGGATGGTCCACGTAGGCATCTCCGGTAATCAGCACAAAGTCGGCGCTGTCCCAGCCCCGGGCGCGCATTTCCTCAGCCGATATGGGTAAAAACGGCATGGTCAGTCCCCCTTAATGTGAAATACACAGTTATTGTACCATATCCGTGCCGGTCATTCAAGCACTCCACGACGAAAAATGTCGTTTTAGGGTTGACATCCACGCGTTGGCGCCGTATAATGAACTCAAAGTTGAAAAAGTACGCTGGATTGAGGTTGCAGGTGTCAGGAGTACCCACGGGCATACGGCCGGTAAGCCGCCCGGGCAAAAGGGACCCCTGCCGAAGCAGTCGGACGGTTACCGCCGTCTTGCTGTTGGGTCTGTACAGAATATGTGCAGGACTGTCACGGTTGTGGAGCGCTATCATCGGCTTATGCGACGCCTTTGTGTCACCTTTGGCCTGTGATGTCCTTCTGCGACACCACGGGCTTTTTCGATAGAAAGAGGAGGAAGACTATGAAACGGAAAATCCCGGTTATTCTGACAGTCGTGCTGTTGGTGGTTGCGGTCGTGGTGTGCGCTTTCACCCTGAGAGCCGCCAACCTAACGGCCTGTCCCGACTGCGCCGACGGCGTTATCGAAACCTGCGCCACCTGTAACGGCACCGGTGAGGTGGTGGCGGACAGCCCCTACTACGCCACCTTTATGTCCCTGATGCCTGCCTTGATTGCCATTGTTCTGGCGCTGATCACCAAGGAGGTATACAGTTCGCTGTTTATCGGTATCGTGTGCGGCGCTCTGTTTACTACTGACTTTAACGTGGTGGGTTCTCTGGACACCATTCTGGAGGATGCGCTCATCGCTGCCGTTTCCGGTACGGCCGGTATCTTCGTGTTCCTGGTGGTGTTGGGCATCCTGGTGGCCCTCATTAACAAGGCCGGCGGCTCCGC
>JAZRMD010000049.1:0-2385 GCA_045647285.1 Acutalibacteraceae bacterium | reverse complement strand
ATGTAGGTGGTGGGAATGGCGGCCCCTTGCAATAATTGGCGCAGGTCCCCCAAAAGAGGCATCACCCGACTCATCAGCGCCAATACCACCACTGCGCCGGCGCCCAGACTTAAACAAACAGCCAGTTCCGGGCGCTGCCCTCGTAGCATCACCGCCAACAAGGCGGCGCACAACAGCAAACCCATTATGGCGATAAACACCTCGGTCATAGGCCAAACACCGACTTAACGGTGGCAAACAGATCGCTTATCTGGGTCACGATCATGGACAGCACCACCACCAGACCGGCCAGGGTCATCATCATAGCCTGTTCTTCCCGACCGGAGCGTACCAACAACTGGTTAAGCACCGCCACGATAATGCCGATGGCGGCTATCTTGAATATTAGATCCACTTCCAACCGTCTTCACCTCTACACCATCAGTAACGCCAGCGCCACACCGCCGGCAACCCCCATCATACGGTACACCTGCCCCTTACTCCGGGCGGTCCGGTCTGCCTCCTCACCCACCATACGCAGTTGTTCCCGATACGCCCTAAGTAAGGCCTGTTGCCCGGACATATCCGTACGTCCGCAGCCATAGCCAAACTCGCGCAACAGCACCGCATCGGTAGGGGTGGCTTCCCCCCTGGCCACCGCCAAATCCACCGCCCGGTCAAAGGCCTGTTCAAAGGGCAACCCTTCCAGTTGCGCCACCGTATCCGTCAGCAGAGAAAAGTCACCAAACGCACCGCCATCCGCCAGTTGCGTCCACAGCACCGCCATCGGTCGGCCTGTATACGTCAGCCGTTGCTCCAACGCCTCCAGCAGTCGCTCTGACCGGTGCAAAAACCGCACCCGGGTGGTCAACCGATGGGCAAAGTACAGGCCAAAACCTATCCCGGCCAACACGGTCAACAGCACACCAACGTATTTCATCCTCCATCACCTCCGGGCGATAACAGGTCCGTACATCCCCCGGTCGGTGCCGACCGGCAAGAAACACCCAATAATCGAATACCTGCCGCTTGAGTAGCCGGGACACGGCCGGCCTGTGCGCTACTGTGTCAGGGGTATCCCCGTGTAAGGACGCCACCACCGCCACCCCGGCGTGGGCGCAGGAGGCCACCGCCTCCACCTCGGCATCCTCCCCCAGTTCGTCAAAGATAACCACCTGGGGCGCCAGGCAACGCACCGCCTGGCGGATGCCTAGGGGCTTGGGATAGCCGGTGAGCACGTCACAATCCTCCAGAGTGCCAGCACCACCCAGTTCGCCCCGTTCGTCCACCACCGCCACCCGGTATTGGGTAGATAACAGCACCGCCAAGTCCCGTAACAGGGTGGTCTTGCCACAGGCCGGCTCCCCCACCAACAGAAGGCTGGACAGACCGCCGTCGGTAACCAACGGCAGTAGCGGTGCGGCGCTACCGTGATGACGGCGCGGCAGACGCACACACAACGAGGTAACCTGTCCCACCGAACGGACGCAATCCTCCCCGTAGAAAGCTGTACCGGCCACCCCCACGCGTATACCCCCCGGCACCGCAATAAATCCCTGCTGCAGCTCTTGCTGGTGGGCGTACAGCGACTCCTCACAAAACCGCATGAAACATTGTTCCAGCTGTAAAGCAGAACACCTGTACACGCCAAAGCGTGGCGTATCCGCTATGCCGTTAACGTCCAAAAACCGTTCTGCCCCAGGGGTCGACAGCATCACCGGACGCCCGGCACGCAGACGCACCTCTTGTATCAAAGCGGCGTCCTCCTCCGGCAAACGCCGCAGGGCATCCACCCATTCTGCCGGCAGATAGGCGTAGAGCATATTCCAATCCTGCACGGTCGTCCTCACCTCTTGTCCCATATATATGGTCTTGTCCCAGCGATTAGAACAAAATAAAAAGGGATGTGCCATCAGACACATCCCTTTTGGTAAGCTTATTTTAATTCTACAACGGTGACGCCGGTTTCCCCTTCGCCATACACACCTAAGCGGAAACCTTTTACCTGCCGATGTCCCTTTAGGTGTTGATGGATGGCGGAGCGCAGGGTGCCGGTACCCTTGCCGTGAATCACGGTGACCCGTTCTAATCCGCAAAGTACCGCATTATCCAGAAAGCGGTCCACTTCCAGCAACGCTTCTTCCACCGTCTGGCCACGCAGGTCCAGGTCGGTAGTGGCGGAGCGCTCCATACGGGACTGCAGACCGGAGCCTGCCGTCCGTGCCGCCGGAATAGAACGGCCTTTTTTCTCCGCCCGTTTGGACTCATACAGTCGCAGATTATCCACCGTGGTACGGGTACGCATAGCGCCGGCCTGCACCTCTACCACTCCCTTGCCGTCCGGAGGTTTGACCACCGTGGCCTGCAACCCCATATCCACCAATTGTACCCGGTCGCCGGCCACCA
>JAZRMD010000048.1:0-5051 GCA_045647285.1 Acutalibacteraceae bacterium | reverse complement strand
TGCCTTGAAAAAAAGGCTTTTCCTAAGTTCTCTTTTTCCCCAAAAGGTCAAGTTGGGGCTTATTGTGCCTTGTTGTGCCTAAAAGGCGTATTGAAGGGCGAAAGTCAGTCCTTGCCTAACCATTTCACATAAATTTCACATAAACTCCTGCATGCGAGAGAGCGGCGGCCAAACGTGCCGCTTTGGCTCGATCAGTCAAGCGGATCGTTTGCGGAACCGTATCCACACATTGCTTCGCCTGTTTCAGACTCCAGCCGAGCTCATCTTGCAAGATACGGATAGTTTCGATTTTATTGTGCCCCATCGTTTCTAGCACGATCACCGGACCCTCGGCATCCTCGTCGGTCGCCGAAGGCGGAGTGTATCTGTCTGCCGTCGATCGACTTTTCCCAACCTGGTTCCGTTCATGGTTTTTGGTAAAACCACTGCCGTAAGATCGTATTTCTTGCGCATCCGTAGAATACTGTACGCCGCAGCTTTGACACTCAAAAAGTCCGTCGCTCATTTTTTTGATGGACGCACCGCCACAGACTTCACAACACATTTTGGACATCGTTACCCCTCCGTTTCACTGCCTGTTCACAAACTGCATAATTGATCAAAAATAGAATCATCCGGCTCCCGGACCAGATCACGGCGCAGCAGCTCTTGATAACACACCATCCGATGGGTGTCTGACCACTCTTCCGGTGACATCATCCGTGTATAAAGATCATCCGCAGACAACGTGGCACAAACTGCTTCCCACTCACGGTGTTGTACGATGCGTGTTCGCGGTGGAGCCACGTCGTATTTTGGCGCGGGCGGTTCCGGCTCTTGCGTCTCTTCGTTTGTATGGATATGTATGGCTGTTTCCTGCGGCGGCACAGTTGGTTCTGTATCGGGCTCGCCGCTTTCCTTTTCGGCGGAAAGCAACAACCGCAATTCCGCTTTGCTGTATTCTACGCCGCAACTTTGGCATTGAAAACGATCTTCACCCGCTTTTTTGATGGCACTGCCACCGCAAACCTCACAGCATACGTGACTCACATTACCACTCCTTCTTAGTACGTTTCCACAGGATTTCCGTTTTCATCATACCGGGCTATCTCTACCCAGTTTCCGTCTTTATCGAGCTCGAAAATTCCTTCTATCGCACCGTTCTCGTCATAGGCGGTAGTTTTTATCCGGTTTCCGTTCCCGTCATATTCGTAAATGTACATTTTCATGCCGTTTTCATAGTAGCTCGTCTGTTTTATTTTTTCCCCATTCTTGTCATACTCAGAACTACATTAGAGTCAGATGTTTGCTTTTATAATTCTTTTGAGGGAATTCAAAAATCGCCGGATGCTGCCGTGGCCAATCAATATGACAACAGCCAGGTTGTTACGAAAGTCAAGGAACTTTCCTTCAAAATCATCGGCAGAGATATTTGCAAAAGAGAAAGCAGTTTGGTAGTGTGCTTCGTTCGGGCGAGGGTGTCGTTACGCGGCACCCTCTTTTCGTAGCTGAGCCTGTAAGAGCCCCTTCTGGGGGCCGGTCAGGGCGCCAGTTTACGGGTGGTTATGCTCGAAAAAGGAAACGGGCAGACGCAAAGGCGTCCACCCGTAAGAGTGATGAGATAGAGTTGTGGCTGCTCCCCCAAAGCTTTTCCCTTGGGGGAGGTTGGGACGTTACGTGAAAAACTCGGGGAACAGAATGGCGGCGTTAGCCAGGAGAAACAACAGCGCCCACCACCCTTGCTTGGGGTGTTTCATATAGAAAGCGTGGCCCATCACCGTCAGCGCCGACAGGGTCAGGGCGCCGGTGACCAGCAGGTGGATGGCGGCGTAATCTCCGGCCAACCACTCAAGCAACGCCTGGTTGCCGACGGTCAGGAGAAACAGCCACACGTTATGCCCCGTAAAGGAGTCCCACCCCAGGGCGCACACCACGAAGCTGAGCAGTAGGAACAGCCCCACCAGCACCGCCACAATCCATTGGCCCATGGACCAGGGCAGGACGGCCACCGCCAGTGCCAACACGCCCAACACCGCGAGAAGCACCGCCCACCAACGGACCTTTTTGGTCTTTTTGGCGTTTGCCTGTTGTTGCTGTTCGGCTTGCTTGCGCCGGTCTTCGTACACCCGTTGGCGTTCCCGGCGTTGCCGTTGTTCGGTGAGTTCCCGTTGCCGGCGTTGCTTGGATTGCTCCTGTTGCAGGTGCCTTTGCCATCGCTGTTGCAACTCCCGGTTGCGTTCTTCCTCCTGCCGTTGCCTGTCGGCCTTGGTGGGCTCGTCGGGCACCTCAATGGGCCCCGAGCCTTTGTGGTAGGCAGTCTTATACTTCTTGAGCCGCAGAAACTTGTTGGCTTTGGGGCCAGCGTGGGCGGCTTTATCCCCCAACGGGGGATTGAGATAGGGGGAGGGCGCATCAGCAAAAAGCCGGTTGGTGCAACCGGCTTTTGATAGGTCGTATGTAGAGGTCAGATAGGGCAGGCGCCGGGTGATATCGTCCATCAGCGTCTGCGAAGCCGTAGGCATCATAGCGCCGTCTCCCTTGCATATTCCGTGTTGAGTGCACCGGTCAGTTGGGGTATGGTACGGGTGCGCCACACCAGACGCATCCGAGTCGTCCGGTGGATGGGACAGGGGTGTTGCTCCAGATACCGCCGGGCGTACCGGCGGCGCAGAACCACGCCGGGGCGTGGCACCTTGACGGTGACGGGGGCGCAACCACTCCACAAACCCGGCAAATCCGCCGGCTGACAGATGGAAGCCACCACCACCGTGCGCTGTTGCCGGACCATCTCTTGCCAGAGTTGGGCTACGGCGGTCTGGGTGGCGATTTTCCCCTGCAGATACTCCAGGTTATCCACCACCAGCAGGTCGGCTTGTTGCAGCGCATCCCACCGTTCGGTGCGTCCCTGCAGACGGTCGGTCAGGGCCTCGCCCACCTCTTGGGCGGTGACAAAACACACCGTCCGTCCCTCCCACGCCGGGTGATGACACAGGGCGGTCAGCAGATGGGTCTTGCCCACGCCGGAGGGACCGTACAGCCACACCGGGGGATGCTGACCGGGCTCTCTTGCTATCTGCTGACAGGTCAACCATGCCTTCCGGTTGCGCCGGTCGGTGATGTAGGTGTCCAGCGTCATCGGTTACACGTCCCCTCGCACGATGTCCTCCAACGTTTCCCGTCGGACGGCCACCTGTTCTCCCTTGCCGGACACCAGCACCACCGGCAGACGGGGGATACGGTTATAGTTGGACGCCATAGAGTAGTTGTACGCACCGGTGGTCAGCACCGCCACCAGGTCGCCCCGGCGCAGGGTGTCCGGCAGGGATACGCCGGGTTGCAGAATGTCGCCACTCTCACAGCACTTGCCCACCAGGTCGCACACCATAGTGCAAGGCTCCAGCATCTTTTCCGGGCACACCACCGTGTAGGGGGATTCATACAGGGCGTACCGGGGGTTGTCGCTCATACCCCCGTCCACCGATACGTAGTTCTTATATCCGGGAATCCGCTTGACACCGCCCACCGTATACAGGGTGATGCCGGCGTCTGCCACGATGCTGCGCCCCGGCTCCATCCGGACAGCCGGCAGGGGCAGTCCCCACCGGTCACAGGCGGCACGCACGTGGGCGCCCACCTGCCGGATGTTGTCCGGGATGTCAATGACCGGGTCCTCTTCCAGATACCGTACGCCGTAGCCGCCACCCAAGTCCAGCTCGGGAGCTACGTAGCCGTAGCGGTCACGCATAGCGGCCATAAACTCCAGCATAATATCGGAGGACCGCAGGAAGGTATCCGAGTCAAACACCTGGGACCCCACGTGACAGTGGAAGCCGCACAGGGTCAGATGGTCGTATGTAAGGCACAGCCCCACGATGGCCTCTGCTTGACCGGTCTCGATGGCGGACCCGAACTTGGAGTCCACCTGCCCGGTGGCCACCGCCTCGTAGGTGTGGGTGTCAATGCCGGGGGTGATGCGCAGCATCACCCGTTGGGTGATACCCCGTCGGGCGGCCTCGTCGTTAATGACGGCCAGTTCTTCCTCGCCGTCTACCACCAAGGTGCCCACGCCCCAGTCCATAGCCAGAGCAATCTCCTCGTCGGTCTTATTGTTGCCGTGGAAGTACACCCGGTCCATGGGGAATCCGGCGGTGTAGGCGGTGTACGCTTCGCCGGCGGATACCACGTCCACCCCGGCGCCTTCCTGGGCGGCAATACGGTATATCTGCCGGAAGGAGCAGGCCTTACTGGCGTATAGCGCCATCGCTCCGTCCCCAAAGGCTTCACGCATAGCGTCCACGTACAGCCGCAGGTTGTGGCGGATACGGTCCTCGTCCATCACGTAGAGGGGGGATCCGTATCGGGTGATAAGGTCCCGGGCGTCACGCCCGGCAAAGGTCAGCCGCCCGTTGGCGGTGACCTCCAGATTAGAGCAGATCATATTACACCTCAATGCCGTGACGGCGCATTTCCTGTAACAGCACCGCCCGATGAGCGTCCTCCATAGGCGTCAGGGGCAGACGCAGGTAATCCTCGCAGAAGCCCATAGCCGCCATGGCCGCCTTGGCCGGGATGGGGTTGACTTCGCTGAACAGGGCGTGTACCAGGGGCAGCATATCCAACTGCATCCGGCAGCTGCCGGCCATATCCCCGTCAAAGAACCGCTGACACATCTCCTGGGTCTGGGTGGGCAGCACGTTGGACAGCACCGAGATAACACCCTTACCGCCCAGAGAGAGGATGGGCAGTACCTGGTCGTCGTTGCCGGAGTACAGGTCCATCTTGCCTTCCACCAGCCGGGCGGTCTCCGCAATCTGGGACAGGTCGCCGCAGGCTTCCTTAATGGCCACGATGTTGGGGTGGTCGGCCAGTACGGCGCAGGTGGCCGGCAATATGTTGACCCCGGTACGGGAGGGGACGTTATACAGCATCACCGGCTTGTCGGATGCGTCCGCAATAGCGGTAAAGTTGGCGATAAGTCCCTTCTGGGTGGCCTTGTTGTAGTAGGGGGAAATGACCAGCATGGCGTCGGCGCCGGCCTCGCAGGCGCACCGGGTCAGGTCCACCGCGTAGGC
>JAZRMD010000047.1:0-10999 GCA_045647285.1 Acutalibacteraceae bacterium | reverse complement strand
GTGTCCCGGGGCAGATGGGGGACCACCGTATCCAGTGCGTTCTCAACCGGCGGCGCATAACGTATATATGAGCAGGACGGCTTGGGATCGGCGCAGGTCAGCGCCACCACTTCTTTTAGCCGGGTCAGGGTGCGCTTCTTTTTGGCTACCGTGCCCACCACCGGCACCCCCAGGCGTTTGCTGAGCAACGCCAGGTCCGGATAGATGCGCCGCCGACGGGCCTCGTCCAACAGGTTGACGCACACCACCACCGGCAGGCCGGTCTCCAGGATCTGCAAGACCAGGTTCATATTCCGGGCAAGACACCCGGCGTCGCACACCACCACCGCCATCCGGGCGTCCCCGGCGCACAGGGCATCCCGGGTCACCTCCTCGTCGGGGGAGTGAGCCAGTAGGGAATAGGTGCCGGGAGTATCCACCAGTTCGTAAGTACGCCCCCTGTGGGTGAACACCCCCCGAGCACTGCCCACCGTCTTGCCGGGCCAGTTGCCGGTGTGCTGGTGCAATCCGGTCAGCGCATTAAAGAGGGTGCTCTTGCCCACGTTGGGGTTGCCGGCCAGTATCACTCTGTCCACGGAGCACCCCTCCTGACGGTTACCGGCGCTGCGTCCCCGTCCCGGATGGCAATGACCGCCCCTCGGATGCGGTAGGCCGCCGGATCTCCACCGGGGGACCGCCCCACGCAGGTAACCACCGCACCGGGAACCAACCCTAAGTCCAACAGCCGCCGCCGGATGGGTCCGGTATTGCCTACCGCCACCACCCGGGCTACCTGTCCGGGTATGAGGTCACACAGCCGGACGGATCCTCCCACCGGAGGTACAGTTTCCCCCACCGGCACGGCGTTTTTCTCCAATGTCTGCGTATTTTTTCCCACTGGTGTGGGCTTTTCTGCCATTTGTCGGGTATTTTCCGCCACGAATACCGTCCCCTTTCTGCCGGATAGACATTCACTATGCCCATCCTACACCCTTATTGACAGACTATGCGCTGGCTCCTCTTTTTGTCACTAATGTTAAAAACAGGTTAAAAACTCGTAAAATAAATGTAAAAAACCCATTGACATTGTGTACGGTCGGTGTTATAATACAGAAATTATACGGATAGGAGTGATTTCCTTGAGAGAATGGTTAACGGCGTTTTTCGAAGGGAACGGCGAGTTTATGCTGCGCATCCTGTTGGCGGCGATTCTGGGCGGCATCATCGGTGTGGAGCGTAGCCGCCGGCAGAAGGAGGCCGGCATCCGCACCCACGTCATTGTGGCATTGGGCGCGGCGCTGTTTGTGATCATATCCAAGTACGGCTTCCTGGACGTGGGGATGGACGTGGACCCCACCCGTATTGCCTCCAACATTGTTACCGGCGTCAGCTTCTTGGGTGCCGGCGTCATCTTTGTCAAGAATGCGTCCATCCGCGGTCTGACCACCGCCGCCGGTATCTGGGCCACCGCCGGTGTGGGATCGGCTCTGGGCGCCGGTATGTACGCCATTGGCGTGTTTGCGGCGTTGCTCATCATTGTCTTACAGGGATTATTGCACAGCGGTCTTAACCACGTGGAGGGGCAGGGCATCAACCAGTTGGAGATGAAGGTGCGCTATTCCCAGGGGGTGACCCTGCGGCTGCGCGAGCAGTTGGCGGCCCATAAGATGGCGGTGGAATACTTCCGCATCCGCAAGAATACCGACGGCATACTGACCTGCTCGCTGGCGGTACGGATGCCCCGGGAATACGGCAACGACGAGCTGCTGTTCCTGCTGGACGACAATCCGGATATACTGGAACTGGATATGTAATACAGAACAAAACAGCCCGAAGACCTCTGTCTTCGGGCTGTTTTTTGCCTATATCTTATTCGGTTTCGTCCGCCTGACAGGATTTGATAAAATATCCGTCATCGGTGCGCTCCAGCGTGTAGGTGTGAAACAGGGTGGCGTCAGCCGGATTGGGGGCCAAGGTGTTGCCGTGCTCGTCCATCTGGACGTCGTTGATGCTTACGTAGGCCACCCGTACCTCGTACCGTCCGGGCCGGCGTTTGACCGATTCGATCACCGGCTCATAACCGGTATTAAGAGCGTCAAAGGGCACGTAGTAGCAGGCGTCCGACTCACTGTACACCACCGTGTCTTCCGACAGGGTCCGGTGGGTCAGAGGCGCATCAGGGCCAAACAACGCCGTGTAGCTTTCGGTCAGTTCCTCTTGGGATACCACGATACGGCCGCTGTCGTCAACCGAGTACAGGGAGTTCTCGTCCTTTTCCAGCAGCATACGCAGCTGCTCCTTGAGCGAGATGCGGTAAGCGGCGGCGTGGAGAAACACGTCCTGCTCTTCGGCGGTGTTGATATCCTCAAAGGGAGTGGGGGTGTAAGCCATCACCGGCTCCAGATAGTAGTACAGTTCTTCCGCCAGTTCGGTGGTGTCGGTCAGCTTCTGTATGCCGCCGATACCGGCGATAACCAGAGCCACGGCACCCACCACCGCCAGCAAGGAGATGAGCATACCCAAGGGCGCGGCGTAGGCGTACTTACCCCTCCGGGCGCCACGCTTAGAGAAGCGCCGGGTCACCGGACGGGACTCCTGTTCTTCCTTCACCTGTTCGGTGGTGTCGGTTGTTTTTTTCACGGGTCATTCCCCCTTGTTGTCTACTATCGTATTATCCTTATCTTATCACAAAAAATCACGTTTGCCAACCCCCAAAATACAACAGCCGAGGCACATCTTACCTCGGCTGTTGTGATGGAAAGGCTTAGTGGTCGCGACGGTTGTTGCGGTCGCGGCGGAAGCCACCCTCACGGCGCGGCGCCGGGGCGGTGGCGTAATCGTCCGGGTTCAGACCCTCCATCTTGATGATGGCGTCCTTACGGGACAGGTTGATACGGCCCTGCTCGTCGATCTCGGTTACCATAACGGCGATGGTGTCGCCCACGGCGACCACGTCTTCGACCCGTTCCACACGCTGCAGGTCCAGCTTGGACACGTGTACCAGACCTTCCTTGCCGGGAGCAATTTCCACAAAGGCGCCGAAGGTCATCAGACGGGTGACCTTGCCCTTGTAGATAGCGCCGATCTCGGGATCCTTGGCAATGGTCTCGATGATCTGCAGAGCACGGTTGGCATCGTTGAGGTCGGTGGACAGGATGGTCACGGTGCCGTCCTCTTCCACGTTCACGGTGCAGTTGCAATCCAACTGAATCTGCTGGATAACCTTGCCGCCCTTACCGATAACGCCGCCGATCTTGTCGGTGTCGATCTTGGTGGACAGCATCTTGGGGGCGTACTTGGACAGCTCGGGGCGTGCCACGGGGATAGCCTTGAGCATAACCTCGTCCAGAATGTAGCAACGGGCGGTGTAGGTCTTATCCAGGGCCTCACGGATGATGGCCGGGGTCAGACCGTGTACCTTCAGGTCCATCTGGATGGCGGTGATACCCTTCTTGGTACCGCCTACCTTAAAGTCCATATCGCCGAAGAAGTCTTCCAGACCCTGAATATCCACCATGGTCATAAACCGGTCGCCCTCGCTGATAAGACCGCAGGAAATACCGGCAACGGGTGCCTTGATGGGCACGCCGGCGGCCATCAGAGCCAGAGTGGAGCCGCAGATGGATGCCTGAGAGGTGGAGCCGTTGGAGGACAGCACCTCGCTGACCAGACGCATGGTGTAGGGGAACTCCTCCTCGGTGGGGAGAACGGGCAGCAGAGCCCGTTCCGCCAGAGCGCCGTGGCCAATCTCACGACGGCCGGGGCCACGGGAGGGCTTGGTTTCGCCCACGGAGTAGGAGGGGAAGTTGTAGTGGTGCATATAGCGCTTCTCGGTCTGGTCATCCAGGCCGTCCAGCAACTGAGCGTCCTTGCTGCCGCCCAGGGTCACGGTGGTCAGCACCTGAGTCTGGCCACGGGTAAACATACCGCTACCGTGTACACGGGGGAGCAGGTCAACCTGCGCATCCAGAGGACGCATCTCGTTGATGCCACGGCCGTCCACACGCTTGCCGTCGTCCAGCAACCAACGGCGGACAACGTACTTCTGCAACTTGTACAGGCACTCCTCGATCTTATCGGCGGCGTCGGCGTACTCCTCGTCAAAGCGCTCGTGTACACGCTCGTACACCGGCTTGAGGCGTTCGTCACGGATGCGCTTGTCGTCCGTATCCAGAGCAAAGCGGATATCCTCAATGGCAAACTCCTTGATGGCCTCGTACATAGCCGGGTCGGGATCGTTGGAGGTGAAGGCGAACTTCTCCTTACCAATTTCCCGAACGATGTCGTTGATAAAGGCAACGATCTGCTGGTTAGCCTCGTGACCGGCCATAATGGCGTCAAACATGGTGTCGTTGTCCACCTCGTTGGCACCGGCTTCGATCATGGCCACCAGGTCGGCGGTGGAAGCCACCGTCACGTGCATTTCGGATACCTTCTCCTGCTCAGCAGTAGGGTTGATGACAAACTTGCCATCCACCAGACCCACCACCACACCGGAGATGGGACCGGCCCACGGAATGTCGGAGATGGCAATGGCGATGGATGCGCCGATCATTGCGGTGGTTTCCGGCTGACAGTCCGGGTCCACGCTCATCACGGTACACACCAAGGTCACGTCGTTGCGCATATCCTTGGGGAACAGAGGGCGGATGGGACGGTCGATCACACGGGAGGTCAAAATAGCCTTCTCGCTGGGGCGGCTTTCACGGCGCTGGAAAGAGCCGGGAATCTTACCCACAGAGTAGTGCTTCTCCTCGTAGTCCACGGACATGGGGAAGAAGTCAATACCGTCACGGGGCTTGGCAGATG
Source organism: Acutalibacteraceae bacterium (assembly GCA_045647285.1). Lineage (GTDB taxonomy): Bacteria > Bacillota > Clostridia > Oscillospirales > Acutalibacteraceae > UBA5905. Next base: position 6,211 of record JAZRMD010000047.1, on the reverse strand, counting down.
CGGTGGCGGTACACAGGATGGCGGTGTCGCCGTAACGGACCAGACAGGAGCCGTTGGCCAGCTGCGCCATCTTGCCGGTTTCCACGACGAGGGGACGGCCGGCCAGGGTAGTCTCAAAGGTGCGGAAAGTGTCAAACATAGTGGTTTACCTCCATTTTGTTGTATATTTCCGGCGGAGGATGCCGCTTGTTTTAGCGATGAAACCAACACCCCGTGGGATGCTCGTTTCACAGCTAAAAGGGGCGGACCCTCCACAGAACGGACGGGAAAAATAAGCGGCAACAGGCGGAGCCGTATGTGCCGACCCCGCCTGTTATGTTCACTTATTACTTGCGCAGACCCAGCTTCTCAACGATAGCACGATACCGGTTGATATCCTTCTTCGTCAGGTAAGCCAGCAGGTTGCGGCGATGACCGACCATCTTGAGCAGGCCGCGACGGCTGTGATGATCTTTGGGATGAGCCTTCAGGTGCTCGGTCAGGTCGTTGATACGCTTGGTCAGAACGGCGATCTGGACTTCGGGGGAGCCGGTATCGCCCTCGTGGGTAGCGTACTGCTGCATAATAGCGGTCTTTTCTTCGGGTAACATCATAGTGCATACACCTCTTTGTTATATTTCCGGTCAACCCAGAACAAGGAACCGATGCGTCCCCTGTGGGGCATACTCCATCGTCCGGGTAGCCGAATGTTGTCCGCAGACATTGGTTACTATACCATACTTTTTCCCAAATGTAAAGAAAAATTTTTTCTTTCGGAAAATTTTATAAAATCAGCCGCCGGAACTCCGGCGGCTGCTGGTTAACCGATTACGTAAATGTTCAGGTCCCTTCGGCCAAACTCACAGGCTTCGGTATAGGAGCCGAAGTACAGGTCCGCAAAGGTGCGCGTACCCTGGGCAAAGGAGCCGGTATCCGCCGCTACCGCATAGCCGTACACAAACTTACCGTCTGCGGAGGTGATCCATAGCTTGGTGCCGTAGGGGATCACTTTGGGGTTGACCGCAATGGTACCCACGCCCAGCCGCATGCCGGAAGCACCGCGCGTACCGATGGAGTAAGCGGTACAACTCTTGTTGGTGTATACCGTCTTGTAGTTGATGGGCTGGTTCTTGCTATCCAACGCAATAGAAAAAGGTGCCTCGGACAAGGGAGTGCCGTAGGCAGAGCCCTTGATGACCTTCTGGGTCACCGCTTGTTTGGTTACCTGCTCGTTGACGGCGTTCGTTTCTACCACCCGTCCGTCCACGATGGTGTTGCGGTAGGTGGTGGTCTTGACACCGTTTTGACCCTGCTGGGTCACCTTGGTGCGTCCGGGGCGCAGTACGGGGGTGTACTTGACCTCGGTTTCATACGCAATATTTTCGGTACGGGTGTAGTCCTCGTACTTCACACGGTTAACCTTTACGGCCATACCGGCGGTGACGGGAGCGTCCAAGTCGGTGCTGAGGGTGTCGTACTTACCCAGGGCGACCTCGGCTTTTTCCAGGGCGTCCCGGACGGTACCGCCGTTCATGTACACGACGGTCGAGGTGCCATCGGCGGTGATCTCCACCGTAATGGCCCGGTCAATGTCGATCTTGGCCGCCGAAGGGTTGATACGGATAAGGTCGTAGTTTTCCATCGTCATACCGGCCATCTCGATGGCCTTGTACGGATCGCTGTACATGGTCAGCACCACCCGGCGCTCCTGCCCGTCGCTGACGGTCACCGCATGGGCGGATACCGACACCGAGGCGGTCATCATCACTGTGACCATCGCCAGGGCCACGGCGGCAAATAGACGGGTGCGGATGACACGCTTAATTATACAGAATATGTGGGAAATTCGTTCCATAGTTGCTTCCTTTCTCGCTGATGCCTACGGCTAGTGTGTGCACGACCCAGATCGGTTATGCAGACCCTACCGTGTGGGGCGCCCTCAAGAGAAAAACCGGGGAGGGGCCGCCTTCAGCGTTGGGGCAAACAGGACACGGCACAGTCGTTGTATTTGCCGGTGTCACAGAGGATGTTTGCCCGGTGGCAAGTCTGGGGAGATTTCATACCGTTGTGCATTATACACACAGAAACGCCCTTTGTCAACCAAACTCGCCCACCCGCATTTGGTTATATTGCACAATAAACGGCGTTTTTTCGTGGTCCAAGGGCTTGTACATTCCGCCGCCGCATTCTTGCCGGGCACCGCCGGGTTTTGCTGGTTTTTCTTGGCATTTTGGCAGGAAATCCGGCAAAACCGTCCGGCTTTTTCGGCATTTCGCCCCGGCTGATGCCACTTTTTGCCAAATTTGGCAATAAATTTGCGATTTTCATTTTTGACCGATTTTTTTGTGCAACCAACCAAAATCCCGGCACCTCAAGGGGGGCCTGACCCGGGAAAAACGGCTTTTCGGGGGATAAAACGGGACAAAATCGGCCGCCAAGAGTGCATAAAATTAAAAAATTCCGCAAAAATATACATTTCTTGCGGAATTGCCAATTTTTTCGGATGTAAAAAACCGTCCGGAGATCATTTCTCCGGACGGAACGTCTATACGGTTTATCGGTCGGCGGTTTCTTCCTCCGTGGGAGCCGGCACCAGACGGCGCTGCTCGTCAAACACCATCTGAGTAGCTTCCGATCGGGTGTACTTGAGTATATCCCGGATGCGGAATCGATCGGCGTCGGTCATAAAGGTGTAGGCGGCGCCCTGCCGCTTGGCACGACCGGTACGGCCGATACGGTGCAGATAATACTCGTTTTCGTCGGGGATGTCGTAGTTAAACACCGCTTCCACGTCCTCCACGTCGATCCCTCGGGCGGCCACGTCGGTGGCCACCAGGATCTCCAGTTTGTTTTCCCGGAAGGCGGCCATGACCTTGTTGCGCAGGGATTGGGGCATATCGCCGTGCAGACAGTCCACCGAGCCGTGGCGCTTCTGCAACCGTTCGGTCAGTTGCTTGACCGACACCTTCATATTGGCAAACACCATCACCCGATGGTAGTCCTCCTGCCGGATAATGTCCAGCATATCCTCCAGCCGCTGGGAGCCGGAGGAGGGGATGAGATATTGCCGTATGTGGGGGCGGTTATCCCCCTCAGAGGCCACCTGCACCTCCACCGCGTCGTGCTGATACTCCCACGCCACGTCCATCACCTCACGGGAGATGGTGGCGCTGAACATCACCACCTGGGTGTCCTGGGGGGTGGCGTTGAGGATGCGGCGCACGTCCTTGATAAAGCCCATCTTGAGCATCTCGTCCGCCTCGTCCAGCACCGCCGTGTACAGGTTGCCCAGCCACACGTTGCCCCGGCTCATATGGTCCAACAGACGGCCGGGGGTAGCCACCACGATATGGGGATGCTTGTTGAGGGCGTCCACCTGTCGCTTCATATTCTGTCCGCCGTAGATAGAGGCGATGCGGATGGCCGGATTAAACCGGATGAGCGCACGCAGGTCGTTGGTGATCTGCTCACACAGTTCCCGAGTAGGACATAGCACCACCGCCTGCAGGTCTTTCATATCCGGGTTAAGACATTCGATAAGCGGTATACCAAAGGCGCAGGTCTTACCGGTGCCGGTGGGTGCCTTGGCAATCACGTCCCGGCCGTCCATCATCAGAGGGATGGTGCGGTTCTGGATGGGGGTGGGCTCCGCAAAGCCCATGGCCTCCAACGCCTTCAGGGTGGGGGCGCTTAAATTCAATGCGGAAAAAGAGGTGTTCATAGATACGGATTCCTTCCTTTGGCTACTCTGTTCTCCTCATTATAACAGCGGCCGGGACAAAATGCAAGGTATTTATAATGGATATATTATATACCTTATTATAATACTATCCTCCGGTTGGTACTTGACAAGCCGGAAATGAATGGTATAATAGATAAGTCCCGTAGAAGGCGTTGTTGCCCTCTACCGGGGTAATTTTATCTCCGAAAGGCGCGTGAAACATCATGAAAGAAGTTGTCATGACCAGCGAAGGCCTCAAGAAGTTGCAGGATGAACTGGAACACCTCAAGACGGTGGAGCGCAAAGAAGTAGCCGAAAAAATTAAGGTCGCCCTGTCCTTTGGCGACTTGTCTGAAAACAGCGAATACGACGAAGCCAAGAACGACCAGGCTCTGTTGGAGGGCCGCATTGCCGCCATCGAGGCACAGCTTAAGCACGTGCGTGTGCTGGATGAGTCCGAGCTGAGCAGTGAGCACGTACACGTGGGCTCTACCGTCCGGGTCAAGAACGATAAGGGCCAGGAGTTTACCTACGTGATCTCCGGCGCCACCGAGGCGGACCCCTTTAACGGTAAGATCAGCGACGAGTCCCCCGTGGGCAAGTCCATTATGGGCCTGTCTGTAGGTGAACAGGGTGAGGCCGTCCTCCCCAACGGCACCATCGTCGTGTACACGGTACTGGAAATCTCCAAATAATGCGACGGCGGACGGCAACGGAGTTGCACGTCCGTCTTGTCACCCTACCCTATATTAAAGGATGTGATTGTGTGAGTGAGCAGCAGAATATGACCCCCGCCGAGCCGATGACCGAACAACAGGTGAGCGAACTTAAGCAGGTGCGCCTGGACAAGTTGGCCGCCCTGTGCGCCGCCGGACAGAATCCCTACGAGGTCACCAAGTACGACGCGACCGACTACAACGCAGATATCCGGGCGGAGTTTGAACGCCGGGAGGCGGCGTATATTGCCGAACACGGCGCCCCGGAAGAAGGCGCCGGCTTCGAGTTGCCCGAGCCTATGCCGGTGTGCGTGGCCGGTCGTATGATGAGCCGCCGCATTATGGGTAAGGCCAGCTTCGTGGATCTGCACGACGCTTCGGGCCGTATGCAGGTGTACGTCAGCCGCAACGACGTGGGCGAGGAGGAGTACGCCGGATTCAAGAAGTGGGATATCGGCGACATCATCGGCCTGCAGGGCTGGGTGTTCCGCACCAAGATGGGGGAGATCTCTATTCACGCCACCGCCATCACCCTGCTGTCCAAGTCCCTGTTGCCCCTGCCGGAGAAGTATCACGGCCTTAAGGATACCGACACCCGGTACCGTCAGCGGTATCTGGACCTGATTGTCAACCCGGAGGTCAAGCGGAATTTCATCATCCGTTCCCGGTTTATCAAGTTTATGCGGTCCTATCTGGATGACCGTCGGTATATTGAGGTGGAGACCCCGGTGCTCAACACCATCGCCGGCGGCGCTTCCGCCCGTCCCTTTATCACCCACCACAACACCCTGGACCTGGATATGTATATGCGTATCGCCACCGAACTGCCCCTCAAGCGGCTGATCATCGGCGGTATGGACCGGGTATATGAGATCGGCCGTATCTTCCGCAACGAGGGTATGGACCCCAAGCACAATCCTGAGTTTACCTCCGTGGAGCTGTATCAGGCTTACGCCGACTTCCATGATATGATGGATATCGCTGAGGGCATCTTCACCACCTTCGCCCAGGAGATCCTGGGTACCTATCAGGTGGAGTGGATGGGCGAATCCATCGACCTGACCCCCGGCTGGCGCCGTATGACCATGGTGGAAGCGGTACGGGAGTATATGGGTCTGGACTTTGACGCCATCACCGACGACGCCGAGGCTGTGGCCGCCGCCGCCGCCCGGGGCGTGGAGCTGAGCGAGGCCGCCGAGCCCACCTGGGGCAACGCCCTGTACGCTTGCTTTGACCAGCGGGTGGAGGGGCACCTGATTCAGCCCACCTTCATCACCATGGACCCGGTGGAGGTCAGCCCCCTGACCAAGAAGTCTCCGGCAGACCCCCGTCTGACCGAACGGTTTGAGCTGTTTATCTGCCACAGCGAGTTGGCCAATGCCTACTCCGAGCTCAACGATCCGCTGGACCAGCGTGAACGGTTTGTCAAGCAGGTGGAACAGCGTGAACGTGGCGACGACGAGGCGGAGATGCTGGATGAGGATTTCCTCACCGCCATGGAGTACGGTATGCCCCCCACGGGCGGTATGGGCATCGGCGTAGACCGGGCCGTGATGCTGCTCACCGGCTCCGACACCATCCGGGAAGTCATCTTGTTCCCCACAATGAAGCCTTTGGACTAAAAAACCCAGTAAAATCAAGGGTTTTTGGCACATCAAATCCGAGTTGACAACAAATTGACAACAATTTTTCGTATAATTTTGAAGAATTGTGATGCAATATGAATTGTTGGCAGGACGAAACACAATATAGCACTTGCTATTCAGAGAACACTTATTGAAAGAAATTTCAAGAG
>JAZRMD010000046.1:0-3104 GCA_045647285.1 Acutalibacteraceae bacterium | reverse complement strand
CGAGGTGGGCGTGCCTCACGTGATCCTCAACGCCCGTAACGCCGACGAGGAAGAGGCGGTGCTGGAGCAGGCCGGCACCCTGGGTGCCGTTACGGTGGCCACCGCCTTGGTCAACCGGGGCGTGGATATCCGTCTGGGCGGCAACCCGGAGGCCATGGCCCGACGCCGGTTGGCAGATACGGTCACCGACGAGGTAGAGCGCCGGGAAAAACTGCAGGAACTGGCGGCAATGTACCGTCATCTGACCGAAAAGGACCGGGCCTTCATCAACGAACTGGGCGGTCTGTGCGTCATCGGTACGGCCTGCTTTGAGGATATGCGTCTGGAACAGCAATTGCGTGGCCGATGCGCCCGGCAGGGGGACGAGGGAGAAAGCTATATGTTTTACTCCTTACAGGACCCCATCCTCAAGCGTCTAATGTCCACAACGTATGATGCGTTTATGCATCTGGTATCCAGTATGGATATGCAGGACCAAGCGGTGCAGATAGACCTGGTCAACCGCAGTATTCAACGGGGTCGCCGTATCTGGCAGCACCGTTGCTTTACCAGTCTGGCGGAGCAGACGGTGCTGTTGTACCGTCCGGCGGCCCGACAGGCTATGGTGGGCTTGATGCAACGCATCGCCACCGGCCGGGACACACCGGAGCAGGTGGTGGCCCGGCGGTTTGCGGAGGACGAAGCGGCTCTGCGCACATCCCCCCTGTGGCCGTACGTACAAGAGGAGTATCCCCGCACCCGTTCCCGGCATCTGCCGGAACTGATTGTGCGCGGATTCCGGGAATACGCTGCCCGGGAACAGGGCGAGGTCCCGGTGGAACAGTGGGCGCCCTTGTTGTTGCATAAGGCGCTCACAGAGGAGTGGAGTGCATATCTGCACCGGATGGAAGCAGAAGAAGCGGATGCCCGGCGGGTGTTTGACAGCGATAAGCGGATGCAGAGGCACCTGATCCGGTATTCGGAAAATCTGTATCACCAACGCATCGTTGCGGCGGTGGATAAGCTTTTCAAAGCAAACATAAAGAAACCCTGATATAAGGAGAGTTACGCCCGAGGCGTAACGCTCCTTTTTTGCCCAAATTGGCATTTTGGGTTGCACTTCCCCGACTTTTGCTATATAATAATAGAGTGTATGTGCGTGTGAGAAAGAGAGGTGACTGGCGTGAAAAAACGGATTGATGGGTTGATTGCCCCCTTCGCGCGGTGGCCTTTGCTGTTTTTGTTGGTGTTTAATATGGCGGCCTTTTACGTGCCGGGTAAGCTCTTGCCTATGCTGACCGCCCCTCATGACCTGTCTACCCCGTGGGATGCGGCGTTGCCGGTGTGCACCTTCTTTATCGTGTTTTATATGTTGGCCTACGTCCAGTGGGGTGGGTCGTATATATACCACTGCAGTGAGAGCCCTCAGTTGTGCTACCGTATCGTTACGGCGGACTTTATCGCCAAGGCGGTGTGTGCGCTGTGCTTCCTGTTTTTCCCCACCGCCATTGTGCGGCCGGAGATCACCGGCACCGGTCTGTTTGACTGGGGAGTGCGGTTTATCTATGCGGTGGATACGCCGGTCAATCTGTTTCCGTCGGTCCATTGTCTGGAGAGTTGGATGTGCTTTCGTATGTGTCTGCTGGGCCGCCGCAGACTCTGGTGGTACCGTGTCGCCCAACTGACGATGACCCTACTGGTGTTTGCCTCCACCGTGCTCATCAAACAGCATTTTTTGGTGGATATCGTGGCCGGTGTGTTGGTGGGTGAGTTGGGTCTGCTCATCAGCGGTCCCTGTGGCGCATGGCGTCTGTGGGCACGGTTGGCGAAAGGGGGCGACCGTGGTGTCGGATAAACCGCAAAACACCGAGGCGAAGTCCCCCTTTGCAGACCGCAAACAATGGCTGTTTATGGCCTTGTTCGTGGTGATAGCCGCCGCCAGCGTGGTTGCGGTGGTCATGCAAAGCCGGGATTTTTCCTTGACGGAGTTTATCGCTTACGTGCAACAGGCATCGGTGCCGTGGCTCATAGCCGCGGCGGCCGGAATGTTGGGCTTCATCGTGTTTGAAGCGTTGGCGCTGATGGTGGTGTGCCGGGCGGTGGGTTTCCGCCCTACCCTGTGGCAGGGATACGTCTACTCCGCCTCGGACATTTACTTTTCCGCCATTACCCCCTCCGCCACCGGCGGTCAGCCGGCCAGCGCCTATTTTATGGTCAAGGACGGTATGAGTGGGATGATGGCCACCGCCGTATTGGTGGCCAACCTCTGTATGTATACCTTAGCCATCATCGTCATCGGCGTGGTGTGTCTGGCGGTCCGGTTTGACCTGTTTTTACAGTATGGTGTGCCCTCCCGGATACTCATCGTGGTGGGTTTTCTGGTGCAGGTGGGGTTGTTACTCTTCTTCTATATGGTGTTGCGCCGGGAACGGCTGTTGCACCGGATGTGTACCGCCGTCCTGCGGCTGTTGTGCCGGTTGCGTATTCTGCGCCGGTATGAGGAAAAACAAGCGAAGTTAGACGGGTACATGGACCGGTACCGGCAGGATGCCCGGCTCATTACGCAACACCCCGGGGCTATGGCCTTGTGTTTTGTGTGCAACCTCATCCAGCGTGCGTCCCAGATTGCGGTGACTATGTTTGTCTATGCCGCCACCACCGGCGTCCATTTGGGGCAGATGGTGGAACTGTGGTTTCGCCAGAGTTACGTGGTGATTGGCTCCAACTGTGTGCCCATCCCCGGCGCCATGGGGGTGTCCGACTACCTGATGCTGGACACCTTCCGCAACATGATGAGCGAAAGTCAGGCAGTGCATCTGGAACTGCTGTCCCGGAGTTTTTCATTTTACAGTTGTGTGGTTATCTGCGGCATTTCGGTATTCATACAGTACTGTGTTGTTAAAAAGAGGGGAAAACGCATATGATAGGATTTTACGATTATACGGTCATCCTCACCTACCTGTCGTTGTTGTCAGCAGGTACCGGAATTTTCATCTCCTTAAGCGGCAACGGGCACCCCTACTGGGGCACCTTCTTCCTGCTGTTTTGCGGCCTGTGTGACGCCTTTGACGGGCAGGTGGCCCGGACTAAGAAAAATCGCACTTCGTTAGAACAGAACTTCGGTA
>JAZRMD010000045.1:0-8689 GCA_045647285.1 Acutalibacteraceae bacterium | reverse complement strand
CCCCGCGGAGATGGCAACCATCGTCACCGCCATCGGCAATCACGACGAGGGTACCGGTGTGCCGGTCAATCCGGTGGCGGCGGCGCTGATATTGGCGGACAAGTCGGACGTGCGTCGCTCACGTGTACGTAACGAGGACGTGTCCACCTTTGACATCCACGACCGGGTCAATTACTCGGTGGAACGGTCTGGTCTGGTCATAGACGATTCCCACACAACCATCACGTTGGATCTGACGGTAGACACCCGGTATAGTTCGGTGATGGATTACTTTGAGATATTTATGCAACGGATGATTATGTGCCGCAAGGCGGCCGAGCATCTGGGTCTGTGCTTTAAGCTGACCATTAACAACCAATCCTTGATGTAATACGCAAAGGAAGTGACCGACATGATCTATTTAGTAGAAGACGACGCCAACATCCGGGAGCTGGTGCTGTATACCCTGAACAACAGTGGCCTGGAAGCCCGTGGATTTGATAAGGCGGCCCCCTTCTGGGAGGCGGTGGAACAACAACTGCCTCGGTTGGTGTTGCTGGACCTGATGTTGCCCCAGGAGGATGGTTTGACCGTCCTTGGCCGTCTGCGTGCCGACAGCCGCACCGCCCGGGTGCCGGTTATGTTGGTGACCGCTAAGGACAGCGAGTACGATAAGGTCATGGGTCTGGAAAGTGGTGCCGACGACTATCTGGCCAAGCCCTTTGGTATGATGGAGTTGTTGGCCCGAGTCAAGGCGCTGTTGCGCCGCACCGAGCCCCAAAAGAAGGAGAAAGAATACGCCGTGGGCGCCCTCTATGTGTGTCCGGCTAAGCACCGGGTCCGGGTATCCGGACAGGACGTGTCTTTGACGTATAAGGAGTTTGCCCTCCTGTGCCTGTTGTTGGAAAACGACGGGGTCGTGCTCACCCGTGACCAGTTGCTCAACACCATCTGGGGATATGCCTTTGATGGGGAAAACCGGACGGTGGACGTGCATATCCGCACCTTGCGGCAGAAGTTGGGCACCGCCGGCGATTGCATCGAAACGGTGCGCGGCGTGGGCTATAAGATAGGAGGCGCCGCCGTTGAAGGGTAAACTGTTTAAGCAGATTTTCTGGGCGGCGGTTGCTTTTTGTGTTCTGTGTTTTTCCATTATCGTGGCGGCATCGTATGTGTACGGCTCTTCCCAACACCGGGACCGGTTGTGGGAGGAGGTTACCTACGTGGCCGCCGGCGTGGAGACCGCCGGTGAGGATTTTTTCGTCCACGCCGCCGGTGAGAAACGGCTGACCTGGATCGCCGCCGACGGTCGGGTGCTGTACGACAGTCAGACGAAGACCCTCGAAGACCATGGGGAACGTCCGGAGATCCGGCAGGCACTAGCCGAGGGACAAGGGGAGAGTACCCGGTACTCTGCTACGGCCGATGCCACCTTGCTGTATCTGGCAAAACGGCTGTCCGACGGCTCGGTGGTGCGCGTGGGCGCCGAACCCTATACCTTCTTCGATCTGCTGATGAGTTTGTTTTTCCCCTTGCTGGTGGCGTTGGTACTGGCGTTGACCCTGTCCCTGCTGTTGGCACGGCAGGTGGCCAACAGCGTTACCCGTCCCATCAACGCCATCGACCTGTCCTTCCCGGACGAGAGGGACGTGTACCCGGAACTGCAGCCTTTGGTGCGCCGTATCAATACCCAAAACCGGCAGATACGCCACCAGATAGAAGAGCTTAAGAGCGAACACGAACGGCAGGACCGGCTGCGCCGGGAGTTTACCGCCAACGTATCCCACGAGCTCAAGACGCCGCTGACCTCTATTTCCGGTTATGCAGAACTGATGCGCGAAGGGGCGGTGCGGCCGGAGGACGTAAGCCGTTTTAGCGGCAAGATATACGACGAGGCGCAACGTCTGATTACCTTGGTGGGGGATATTATCAAACTGTCCCGTCTGGATAGCCAATTGGAACTGCCGAAAAAGACCACCGTGGACCTGTGGGAGATCTGCGAAGCGACGCTGGCTCAGTTGGACCACGCCGCCCGTAAGCGCAACGTGACCCTGCACATAACGGGAGAACGGGTCCGGGTGTTTGGGGCTGAGTATATTCTCGGCGAGATGGTATATAACCTCTGCGATAACGCAATTAAGTACAATAAGCCCGGCGGCACCGTGACGGTTACCCTGTGCTCCTCTCCGGAGGGCGCTCAGCTCACGGTAGCGGATACCGGCATCGGTATCCCGGAAGGGGAACGGGAGCGCATATTTGAGCGCTTTTACCGGGTGGATAAGAGCCATTCCAAGGACGTGGGCGGCACCGGCCTGGGTCTGTCCATCGTCAAGCACGGCGCTCTGTACCACCAAGCCGGCATTACGGTGGATAGTACGGTGGGACAAGGCACCGCCGTCACCCTGCAGTTCCCCCCGTTGGCAACGGAATGAGTATAATAAGAGATGACATTAATGTCCTCTCCTTTTCACGTTTGTAGGGACGACCTGTGTCTACCCCACGGAATTTTGTCGTTTTTTGTGTTCCATTTAACCTATATTTAACATAGCTTCTCTTGTAGGCTTAACATTGACATAGTATGCTATGATGGTTTATGAGTAAGTAAAAATGGAGGAAGTGTGTATGGATAACTTGATCAGTGCTTCGGCGTTGGGCACACAGGACTGGTTGCAGGTAGCCATTGGTCTTATCGGCGGTCTGGTGTTTTTTCTGTTCGGTATGAACGTGATGTCCGGCAGCCTGGAAAAGATGGCCGGTGGCAAGCTGGAAAGCAGTCTTAAGAAAATGACGGCTAACCCCTTTGTCAGCATCCTGTTGGGTGCGGCTATCACCATTGCGGTGCAGTCCTCGTCGGCCACCACCGTTATGCTGGTGGGTCTAGTGAACTCCGGCTTGATGACCATGTCCCAGACGCTTTACGTTATCTACGGTGCCAATATCGGCACCACCTTTACCTCCTGGATACTCAGTATGTCCGGTATTGATAGCGACAATTTGGGCGTTCTGATGCTCAAGCCGGCCAACTTTGCCCCCATACTGGCCTTGGTGGGTATGGCTTTTATTATGCTGTCGCATAACGACCGCAAAAAGAGTATTGCCACCATCTTTGTGGGCTTCTCGGTACTGATCTACGGTATGGAATGGATGGGGGATGCGGTGGCGCCTCTAGAGAACGTGTCCGAGTTTGTGGACCTACTCAGCCAGTTTAACAATCCCTTGGTGGGTATGCTCATCGGCACCCTATTTACCGCCGTTATTCAGTCCTCGGCGGCCACCATTGCCTTGGTGCAAAACTTTGCCGCCGGCGGTATGGTGACCAACGGTATGGCTCTGCCTCTGGTGATGGGTGCCAACATCGGTACCTGTATCACCTCTATTCTGTCCTGTATCGGCACCAACCGCAACGCCAAGCGTGTGGCGGTGCTACACCTGACCATGAACGTTATCGGTACGGTGGTGTGGCTGTTGGTATTGATGCTCATTCAGGCGTTCGTGTCCATTCCCTTCCTGGACGACCCGGCACAGGCCAACGCCTTTACCGTGGCCATTTCCCACTCCATCTTTAACGTGCTGACCGCCGCCCTGCTGTTGCCGGCCAACAAGCTGATGGAGAAGATTGCGGTGTGGATCATCCCCGACAAGGCGGACGAACAGCAGCATGTGGGCCTGTTCCTGGACGAGCGTCTGTTGCTCAGTCCCTCCGTGGCGGTTAGCGAGAGCAACGCTGCCACCGGCAAAATGTGCCGCTTAGCCAACCAGAACGTGCGTCTGGCCATGGGCATCTTTGATAAGTACGACGAAAAGACCGAGGCTCTCATAGAGCAGAACGAAGAAACGCTGGATATGGACGAGGATAAGCTGGGCACCTTCCTGGTGAAACTGTCGGCCCAGTCCCTGTCCCAGACCAACTCCCACGTGGTATCCAAGATGCTCCACGCCATCGGCGACTTCGAGCGTCTGGGTGACCATGCGCTCAATCTGCTTAAGGCTGCCCGGGAGATTCGGGACAAGAATATCGTCTTTACCGAGCAGGCCCGTGGGGAGCTGAAGGTGCTGACTGCCGCCATTATGGAGATCATGGACTTGATGGAACGGGCGTACGTCCATAATGACCTGCTGGTTGCTTCTCAGGTGGAGCCTCTGGAGCAGGTGATCGACGGCTTGATTGCCCGTATCCGCGCCAACCACATTGCCCGTCTGCAGAGTGGTATCTGCACCATTGAGATGGGCTTCGTGCTGTCGGATATTCTCACCAACTACGAGCGCATCTCCGACCACTGCTCCAACGTAGCGGTGGCGCTCATTGAGGTGGAACACGACAGCTTTGACACCCACCAATATCTCAACGGTGTCAAGTTTGGTAACGAGGATTTTAACGACAGCTTTGAAGCCTATCGTGCCAAATATGCGCTGTAATTGCCTACATAGGAAACACCCGTCCGATCTCTTGATCGGACGGGTGTTTTTCGTTGACAGGTTTTGTCGATTTATGGTATACTTACTCTTATGAAAATACAAGGAGGGGTATCTGTGAATCCGTATTATGAGGAGATCATGGCACTCAAGGAAGCCGACGAATTTAAGACGGTCATAGAACGTTGGCGGATATTGTCGGAGAACATCCGCCAGTTTCCCACCAATGCGCCCATTCTGTTGCCCGATATGCTGTGGAATGCGCCTTCCGGCGTGGGCAAGACCAATCTGTTGCACCTGATGTGCGAGTACCTTGCATCCAAGAAGAACTTGATGGACTTCTACGGGGACGTGAAGTTCTTTGAATTCCTGCTCAGCTACTGTCCTCCCAACGCCTCCTTTAGCGAGTTGCCTCGGTTGATGGAAGCGGTCCGGGATGCCGGCGGTTTCCGCAGCGAATATCGGGGCGTGATGCACATCAACGTGTGCGAGTGGCTGGACCATTACGAGGAGCCCCACTTTGTTAGTTTGATGGAATATCTGGCGGCCAACAGCGACAAGTGGCTTATTGTCCTGTCCCTGTATACCGAGGATGAGGAGAAACTGCACAACTTTGCCGCTTTCCTGTCTATGTACCTGCGTCTGGAACGGGTCACCCTGTCCCTGCCCGGCACCCCCGATCTACTGACCTACGTGGAGAGCATCTTTGCCCAGTACGGCCTGACGGTGGAGGAGGACGCCCGGCAGTTACTGACCGCCACCATAGACACGGTGCGTCGCAATCGGTACTTTGATGGGTTTAAGACCATTAAGATGCTGTGTCAGGATATCGTGTATGCGGTATTCTCCCACAACGATTGCACCGACCGGCTGACGGCGGCCATGCTGGCCGACTTTGCGCCGGACAGCGAGTATGTGCGTCGCCGGGTGGCCAGTATTGAGCGCATTAACCGTATCGGTTTTGGTGTATAGGAGGGACGGCTATGAACGTGGATGAATACAAGCTGGGCCGGTACGTGCGCGGCTATCAGGAGACCCGTTGGGCCACGGTAGAGGAGATGCGTGCCGCCGGACGGTACGTGGACCTGCAGGCGGAGGATTATCCTGCTGGTGGTCTGCCTTTGTTGTCCGATGGCCGGACCGCCTACGTGGACGACAAGGATACCCATAGCCTGATCTTCGGCGCTACCGGATCCAAGAAGACCCGTCTGTTCTGTATGCCCATGCTGGATATGTTTGCCAAGGCCGGTGAGTCCTTTGTGGTCACCGACCCCAAGGGAGAACTGTACGCCCGTACTTCGGGGTTGGTTCAGTCCAAAGGCTATCGTACGGTGGTGCTCAACTTCCGTGATATCGGGTATGGGGATATGTGGAATCCGCTGACCTTACCCTACGAGCTGTACCACCGGGGAGACCGGGAGACCGGGATCTCAATGCTCAACGACTTTATCTCCATGGTGGCAGCTCCGCAGATGGAGAACACCAAGGACGTTTTCTGGGCAGAGATGGCCAGTTCCTTTGCGTTAGCTAACCTGTTGTTGTTGATGGAAGCGGCACAGCCGGAGGAGGTCAACGTGGCCAGTTTAGCCCGGCTGTGCGCCACCGATAATGAGAGAAAGTTGCAGGAACTGTCCAAGCAGATGCAGGACAACACCATCGCCGGTATGAACTATCGGGGTGTGTTTGCCGGCGCAGATAATACCCGACGGAGCATTTATATTGTGCTGTACAGTATGCTGCGGCTGTTTAACACGCAGGAAAACCTGACCCGGATGCTTTCCGGCAACACGGTGGATATGCGGCGCATCGGACGTGAAAAGACGGCGGTATACCTGATCGTCCCGGATGAAAAGACCACCTATCACTTCCTGATTACTGCGTTCATTAAGCAGGTGTATGAGGTGCTGATAGGAGAAGCTCAGAAAATGCCGGATTTTCGTCTGCCTGTCCGTGTCAACTTTGTACTGGACGAGTTTTGCAATATGCCCAAGGTGCCGGATATGCCGGCTATGATCTCGGCGGCTCGCAGCCGGAATATGCGGTATTTTCTGGTGGCCCAGAGTATGCACCAGTTACGGGGCAAGTACGGTGAGGACGCTGATACCATTAAGGGTAACTGCGACAACTGGGTGTTCTTGACGTCCAAGGAACTGGCGTTGCTCAACGAGATAAGTGAGCTGTGCGGCAGTATCCGTCGGGCGGACGGCAGTGAACGGCGACTGATTTCTGTATCCGAACTGCAACGGCTGGATAAGGAAAAGGGCGAGGCTCTCATTATGCACGCCCGTCAGTATCCCATTATTACCGAGATGGCCGATATCGATATGTACGAGATGTTTAAGGGCTACGCTGCGGTGCCGATGACCTCTTTCCGCACCCAACCAACCAAGATATTCTCACTGGCGGACCTGTACCGGGACGTGCGGTTGGGCAAGCGTGCCTGTCCCTTTGCGGTGCAGAACAACACCCCTGATGGGGATAATGCATCCCTGTTCAACAACGCAGATTTTTAATGAAGAAGGTGGTCCCTATGACAGCGGTGGAGTTTTATGACCGCACCCCGGTAGAGAACGTGATCAGCGCTCTGACCACCCGACCGGATAAGATCGTGTTTATTGGCGAAAACAGTCAGATGCGCGATTTTCACACGTTGTACGCTGCGTTCTTACGGCGGCGTCATTTGGATATACAGGTGGAATACCGGGGCATTAACCGGCACGATATTACCAGTATTGCTGCGGTGCTGACGGATATCGTACAGCAGGAAGAAGAGTGCCTGTTTGACTTAACCGGCGGCGACGACCTGACCTTGGTGGCTATGGGTATGGTGTATCAGCAGTATAAAGATACCCACTGCATCTATATGCAACGCTGTAACGTGTACAACGGCCGGGTGACCGACTGCGATAACGACGGCAACACGGTGTACACCGGTACCCCTACCCTGACGGTGGAGGAACTGGTGGCCATTCACGGCGGCGCCGTACGGTATGGCGGAGTGGCTGATGCGTATACCTACCGGTGGGATGTTACCGATGAGTTTGCCGCCGATGTGGCATCGCTGTGGAATATCTGCCGGGAAAACCCCAATCTATGGAACATCTGCCTGACGGCCTTGGGTAATGAAGCCCCCGAAAATCACGGTACCCCCTGGGTCACCTCGTCCCTGGCTCGGGTGGAAGGGTATCTCACGGGATTATCGGTGCCGATTGCGCAACTGCATCAGTTGATGCGCCGTATCCAGAGCGTGGGTATCATCAAGGATTACCGTGCACAGGATAATACGATTTCGTTCTGTTGCAAGGATATGCAGATAAAACGCTGTTTGGATAAGGCCGGTACGGTGCTGGAGATGAAGGTGCTGACCACCGCCCGACGGCTGATGGAAAAGGACGGTACGCCGTATTATACCGACGCTATGGGCGGTGTGTACATAGATTGGGACGGAGAAATGCACGAGCGTACCGACAGCGAAAAGGATACCGGCAATGAGATGGACGTGGTGTTGATGAAGGGTTTGGCACCGGTGTTTATCTCTTGTAAGAACGGGGCGGTGTACGACGAGGAACTGTATAAACTGTCCACCGTGACCTCCCGTTTTGGCAGTCGGTACGCCAAGAAGGTGCTGATTACCTCCCACCTAAACAAGAGGGAGGATAGCCTACTGCATTTTCGTCAGCGCACCCAGGATATGGGTATCCGTCTGGTGGAAGACGTGCACCTGCTGGACGATGCTGCGTTTGATAATATGATGAAAAAACTCATTTTGTGAAGATAGGGTGAATGGCATGAGTCGCTTACAACAACTTTCCGAAAGTTTTCAGTTAAAATTTCAAAAATTCCTTAACGGTTGCGATGCACAGGAAGAACTGGACCGCTGGGATCAGGACGCCTTTGGCGATATGGACGCCTACTACGCGGCGGATATGACCAGCATCGTTCTGCGGTTGACGGTGGCGGATGGCCGGGTAACTCCGGAAGAGGTACGGTACATTGAAGAGATGTTCGGCTTCCGGTATACGCAGCAAGAGGTGTGGGACATCTACCGGGATTGCCAAGCCGGTATTGATACCGTGTTTGATACGGAAGCGGAAAATGGGTATTCCCGCATTCTCGCTGTTAATGAGAAACTGGGTGCTGCGTATAAGGAACTGGTGTGTCTTATCTGCACCATTATCATTGAGAGTGACGGCATACTGGAAGGTCGTGAGGTGGCCTTGGCCGAACAAGTCCGGTCCTGGGGAATGTAAAAAAGCGCGCCCCTTTGCACCGCCCAAAGGGGGCCTTTTTTGTTAGC
>JAZRMD010000044.1:0-3658 GCA_045647285.1 Acutalibacteraceae bacterium | reverse complement strand
TGCCCCCCTTTGGCGCCGGTGTCGTGGGAGGGTTTGTGTATGGTATGGTTATCAAACTATCCGGTTGTACCGGCGGTACCGATATCGTTGCCGCCTTTGTACATAAAAAGCGGCCTTATCTCAATTTGATGTGGATCATATTTACACTCAACGCTCTGGTAGCAATTCTCTCCTACTTCGTGTATGACCTGCGCGCAGAACCGGTGTTATGCTGTCTTATCTACAGCTTTGTGATTGGACGTGTTGGCAACGCCATACAGCAAGGCGGTAAAGAAGCCGTTAAGTTTGAGATTATTACCGAGGATGCGGAACAACTATCCGCCAGACTGATTCGGGACCTGCATCACAGCGTTACCGTCATTCCGGCCACCGGAATGTATTCGCACACAGGCAAACAGATCATTCTGTGTATCGTCAACAAGCATCAAGTGGTGTCCTTCCAATATATCCTGCGTGAATATCCGGGCACCTTTGCGTACATATCCACCGTCCGGGAGACCCTGGGCAATTTTAAACAGATTCAACCCACAACAATTAACGGAACAACAAAATAATGCCAACAAAATCAAGGGCGGCCGCCGTAAAGCGGTCGCCCTTTACATTTGCTGGTTACTCCTGGATAAACTCATCCTTGCCTACGCCACAAAGAGGACACACAAAATCCTCCGGCAGATCCGCAAACTTGGTGCCGGGGGCAATGCCGTTATCCGGGTCGCCCACGGTCTCGTCGTATACCCAACCACACACGTCACATACGTATTTCATAATCCTTTCACCTCCTGCCGTCACACGATCTCTTCAAAGTCAGAGGCGCCGTGCTTGCACAGAGGACAGATAAAGTCTTCCGGCAACACATCACCTTCATAAACATATCCACAAATCTTGCAAACATACCCCTTTTTACCTTCCGTCCGGGGCTTCGGTTTCACGTTTTCTTGATAGTAGGTGTAGGTCATGGTTTCCTTATCGGACAGCACACGGGCCTCGGTAACCGAGCAGATGAACATACCATGCGTATCCAGATCCACGTATTGCTCTACCTTGAGGGACATAAACGAGTTGATATACCGTGGCAGAAACACCAAACCGTTATCCGAACGCAAGGGCGTACAATCCGCAAACTTATCCGTATGGCGGCCGCTGACAAACCCGAATTTTTCAAACACGGAGAAGGGTGCATCCACCGTCAGGCAGTTAATATTCATCTTACCGATCTGCCGGATAACGTGGTGTGAATAATTTTCTTTATTGATGGTTACCGCAATCCGGTTGGGGGTGTTGGTAACCTGCGTCACGGTATTTACAATCAAACCGTTATCCTTTTTGCCATCGTTAGATGTCACTACATACAAGCCGTAACCGATATGAAACAGCGCCGTCATATCGTTCTTGTTGGCCGTGGACTCCTGCTGTGCCAGATAGTCCTTGCACAACTCCTCGGCAAAAGCATCCAATTGTGCAGCGCTTTCCTCGTTAAGTGCCGACAGTATCCGCACACCGGCCTCCGTATATGTCAAGTTCTTGCACTTTACAAGTAACTCGCGCATCACCTTGGTGGCCAGAGGTGCCCAACTGCCGTTTTCTATAAAACCAACCGTCCGATTCTGATAATTACGCTCGGTAAGGTGGTCAATGAACTGGCGCATAAAGGGAAAAACATCGGCGTTATAGGTTGTGGTAGCCAATACCAGCTTAGAGTACCGGAAAGCGTCCTCCACAGCTTCCGCCATATCGCAACGGGCCAGGTCGTTAATAACCACCTTGGGGCACCCGTTAGCCTTGAGCTTATCCGCCAATTGCATAACCGCTTTACGGGTATTGCCGTACACCGACGTATAGGCAATCACGACGCCTTCCGTTTCCGGCTGATAAGAGGACCACGTATTGTACAGATCCAGGTAATATGCGAGATTCTGGGTCAATACCGGGCCGTGCAACGGGCAGATGATTGCAATGTCCAGAGCAGACGCTTTCTTGAGAAGATTCTGTACTTGAGCGCCGTACTTACCGACGATGCCGATGTAGTAACGACGGGCTTCACAGGCCCATTCTTCCTCCACATCTAACGCACCGAACTTACCAAAGCCGTCGGCAGAAAACAGCACCTTATCGGTACTGTCGTAGGTAACCATAACCTCCGGCCAGTGGACCATTGGAGCCATCACGAAGGTCAGGGTGTGGGTGCCCAACTGCAGCGTATCCCCTTCCCCTACCACCAACTGACGGTCAGCAAAGTCGGTGCCAAAATAATTCTTCATCATAGTAAACGCCTTGGCCGTAGCCACAATGCGAGCGTCGGGGTAAGCCTTAATAAAATTGCGAATGTTGGCTGAATGGTCCGGCTCCATATGCTGTACCACCAGATAATCCGGCTGACGGCCACCCAACACGTTCTGTATATTATCCAACCATTGATGGGTAAATGCGGCATCCACCGTATCCATAATGGCTATCTTACTGTCAATAATGGCATAGGAATTATAGGACATTCCGTTAGGGACCACATACTGCCCTTCAAACAGGTCAATGGCGTGGTCATTCACGCCGATGTACCGAATACTTTCGGTCACGTTCATAAGTAGCGCCTCCTTTTCGATCAAATAAAAGCAACAGGCTATTCTTCAGCTTTAGTATAGCGCACATTGGCTATAAATATCAATAACAGCGACAAACGCCTCCCACCGGACATAATCCGATGGGAGGCGTTATCAGGTCAAATCAAACGTTCCGATCGGAGATCAGACGTTCTGGGCATACAGTTCGCCCAGACGGACCAGATGCTCGTAACGAGCCATAGCGGTCTCTTCGGCCACGGTGAACAACTCCTCGGCACGCTCCGGGAAGGAACGGGTCAGAGAGGCGTAACGAGCCTCGTTGAGGATGAAGTCACGGTAGCTGGCGGTAGGAGCCTTGCTATCCATGGTGAAGGGGTTCTTGCCCTCAGCCTTGGCGGCCGGGTTGAAGCGGAACATATTCCAGTAGCCGCAATCCACAGCCTTCTTCATCTCGGCCTGGCAGTTGACCATACCACCCTTGATGGAGTGCATCTCACAGGGAGAGTAACCGATGATGAGAGAGGGACCCGGATAAGCCTCGGCCTCAGCGATAGCCTTGATGGTCTGGTTCATATCCGCACCCATAGCGATCTGGGCAACGTAGATGTAACCGTAAGACATAGCGATCTCCGCCAGGCTCTTCTTGGCAATGGCCTTACCGGCGGCGGCAAACTGAGCCACCTGACCGATGTTGGAAGCCTTGGAGGCCTGACCGCCGGTGTTGGAGTACACCTCGGTATCAAAGACCATCACATTGACATCCTCGCCGGCAGCCAGAACGTGGTCCAGACCACCGAAACCGATATCGTAAGCCCAGCCGTCGCCACCGAAGATCCACACGGACTTCTTGGACAGATACTCCTTGTTGGTCAGGATATCCTTAACAGCGTCGCAACCGCAATCCAGCTTCTCCAGTTCGGCAACCAGAGCCTTGGTAGCAGCGGTGTTGGCTTCACCGTCGTTAACGGTATTCAGGTCCGCCCCGCAGGCGGCCTTAACAGCGCCGGAAGCCTTCTGGGAAGCGGCAATCTCCTTGACCTCGTCGATCAGACGAGCGCGGATGGCCTTCTGACCCAGGTACATACCGTAGCCGTGCTCGGCGT
>JAZRMD010000043.1:0-5182 GCA_045647285.1 Acutalibacteraceae bacterium | reverse complement strand
ACCGTCCGGTACGGGGAATACGTTGAGGGCGTCTACTTCCTGCTTAACATTAGAAAGCGCATTGGATGCCGATATCATGGCATCTCGCAGCATAGATCCTTTAATCACTTTGTCAGCACTCCTTTTTATTCCGGCTTCATGCCGTCAACGTACACGTTGACCTTCTTGACGGACATACCGGTGGCCTCTTCCACCGTATACCGCACCTTATGCACAATGCTCTTGGCAATAGCGGAAATGTTCATCCCATAGATAACCGAAATGTGCAGATCCACCACCAACTTATCGTTTTCGGAGCGCACACGGATACCATCGTCCACATACGTGCGACGGGACAGCACGGAGCGCAACCCCTGACGTGGGCCGGAACGCACCATACCAGACACACCGTAACAAGAGGACACGGCGTGACCGATAAGATAACTGAAATACTCCTCAGAAACCTCAATCGTCCCGTAACGGTTGTCAATGCGAATCATACACAACACACCTTTCTTAGCATATCTATCAACTACAGTCTATACTGTTTATTGCCAGTTTATGAAGCCGTAATAGGGGTCATACCCGTGGGGGGTCACGGTGGAAAACCGTCGGTCGTAAGCGGCAAAACCGCAACGCCAACACAAAGGAATATACGGCATATCGTCTGCAAAAGCGGTGACAAATTCCTCTAACGGCACCTCCCCGTCCAGATACCGGCGGAAGGTGGCCGCCGCCACACTATCGGACGGAACGCCGTAACCGGCGCTGCCGCCGGCAAACAGAGGGGACAAGTCCATATTGGCCGTTAGTCGCACTTCGCCGAGATACAGGTCGTAGGCCCCGGCGGACAGACGGCTCATATAGTCGCTGTACGATAGAGGCACCACCGTCAGGCGGATGCCGGCGCTGTCCAACTCGGATCGGATAAACTCTGCCGCCACCCCTCGGTAAGGGCCGTCCACACAATAGATAAGCTCTAGAGCCAGTTCCTTCTGCCCGGCGCCGGTACCGTAACCGCTGTTATTAAGCAATTCCAGAGCCTGGGTCAGATTACGGGCAGGCGATAGGCCGGTCAGGGTCTTTACCGCACTCCACGACGGGTGAAAAGGCAAGGTGGCCGCCTTGGCCCATCCGGAATATGCGGTGC
Source organism: Acutalibacteraceae bacterium (assembly GCA_045647285.1). Classification (GTDB taxonomy): domain Bacteria; phylum Bacillota; class Clostridia; order Oscillospirales; family Acutalibacteraceae; genus UBA5905. The sequence goes on along the minus strand of JAZRMD010000043.1, from coordinate 4,053 downwards.
TGGCCAACGTAGACCGGTCAACAAGGGTGGATATGGCACGGCGCACCGCCGAGGAACGCAGGGGCTCCCGTGCCCCGTTGACCCCCAAAAAGAAAAGAGCGTTCATATCCACCGCCGCACTGGAAGCGGATACACGAGGAATATCCCCGGTATTAAGGTCGTCGTAATAGTAGGTAACGTCCTGCGATGCCAGACCGTAGTACATACTGCTGGCATTGGGCAAGTGCCGCAGGCCGATGCGTTCGTAAAGCACCGGCTCCGTACGATGCGGATTGCGTTGTAAATAAAGTTTGCCGTCCTCTTGGGCCATCATATAAGCGCCGCCGCCAATGGGAGCTTCCCCCTTGGCCGCCGTAACAGAGGACGCCTTATATACAGGGAAAGACAGGCACGCCGCCGCATGAGGGTCCGCCTTGGCAAGTGTAAAGGTGATGGCCTTTGTACGGGTATCTGCCTTGACGGACACCACGTTGGATAACAACGCCTTATAATGATGGCTGGCACGGGCCGCCTGGTAGGAAGCCGTCACGTCCGCAACCTGTACCGGCGTACCGTCGGAAAACACCGCATCGGAGCGCACCGTTACCTGTATGTGAGTAGCGTCGGTAAACTCTAACTTGGACGCCAGAGATACCTGAGGCGTAAACGTATCGTCAATGATCGTCAGGCTGTCGTACAGCAAACCGGCCAGTTGCAGATTGGCCTCGGTGCCGGTGCTGTAGGGGTTGAGGGTGTCTTCTTCGCTAAAGGGCACCGCAAACGCAGTAGGGCGCTGCGGCACGGGTGCCGGTACCTCTCCGGCGGAAGACGGCTGGGATTCGGTAAGAGGGTCGGCACAGCCGGTTACGGCAATAACCAACAGCAACGCCGTCACAAGACACAGCCATCGACGCACGTGCATACCTCCCCCTTTTTGCCTTGTCTGCCCATAGCCGTTAACCAGTATAGCACTTTTTCTGAAAATAATCAAGTTTTTTATGCACATTACGGTATTTTCCTCTTTTAGAAGAAAAAATACCGAAAAAATGTTGTAATTTTTGCCACTTGTGTTACAATAGGGTATTGTAATGTTACCCAAGGGAGGTTTCCATCATGGAAAAACCGAAGTTTTATATCACTACCGCCATCGCTTACGCCAGTCGTAAGCCCCACGTCGGCAACGTGTACGATATCGTACTGGCCGATATGATCGCCCGTTACAAGCGGATGATGGGGTTTGACGTGCGGTTCCTGACCGGCTCGGACGAGCACGGCCAGAAGATTGAAGAATACGCCAAGGAGGCCGGTATGTCCCCCCAGGCCTACGTGGACGGTACCGCCGCCACCATCAAGGCGGTGTGGGATAGCATGAACGTGACCTACGACCGGTTTATCCGTACCACCGACGAGGACCACGTGAAGGTCATCCAGAAGATATTCCGCAAGTTGTACGACCAGGGGGATATCTATAAGAGCAGTTACGAGGGCAAGTACTGTGTGCCCTGCGAGAGTTTCTACACCCCGTCCCAGTTGGTGGACGGCAAGTGTCCCGATTGCGGCCGGGAATGTGTGGACGCCAAGGAAGAGGCGTATTTCCTCAAACTGAGCAAGTATCAGGACCGCCTGCTCAAGTACTACGAGGATAACCCCGACTTCTTTGCGCCGGTATCCCGTCGCAACGAGATGATCAACAACTTCCTCAAGCCCGGTCTTAACGACCTGTGCGTGTCACGGTCCTCTTTCAAGTGGGGTATTCCGGTAGACTTTGACGACAAGCACGTGGTGTACGTGTGGTTGGATGCGCTGTCCAACTACATCACCGGCTGCGGCTACGACCCGGACGGCTCCTCGGATATGTACAAGAAGTACTGGCCGGCGGACCTGCACGTCATCGGCAAGGATATCGTGCGCTTCCACACCATCTACTGGCCCATCATCCTGATGGCTTTGGGCGAAGAACTGCCCCGGCAGGTACTGGGGCATCCGTGGCTGTTGTCTGGCGACGATAAGATGAGCAAGTCCAAGGGCAACGTGCTGTACGCCGACGAACTGGCCCAGCGGTTTGGCATTGACGCTATCCGCTGGTATCTGTTGGCGGAGATGCCCTTCGCCCAGGACGGCACCATTACTTACGAGAACATCATCAACCGCTACAACGCAGACTTGGCTAACACCCTGGGCAATCTGGTCAACCGATCCATCGCTATGACCAACAAGTACTTTGGCGGTACGGTCAACAAGCCCGGCACGGTGGCACCGGAAGATGAGGAGCTGGTGGCTTTCTGCAACGACACGGTGCAAAAGTACACGGCCCTGATGGACACCTGGCACAACGCCGACGCCGCCGAACTGGTAATGAACCTGGCCAAGCGGTGCAACAAGTACATTGACGAAACGGCTCCGTGGGCTCTGGCCAAGGACGAAGCCAACAAGGACCGGCTGGAAGCGGTGCTGTACAACCTGTTGGATTGCATCCGGGTACTGGGCATCCTGCTGACCCCCTTTATGCCCGATACCGGCGTAGCCATCCACACCCAGTTGCAGACCTCGGAAACGGTACGTAGCATAGACGCCGCCGTCTTTGGTGCCGCAGACACCTACGCCGTGGGCACCCCCTCTCCCCTCTTTGCCCGTATTGATGCGGACAAAATGCTGGCTGAGATCGCCGCCGAAATGGAAGCCGCCGAGGAGGAAACCCCCGGCATCACCTTCCTGCCGGAGATCGCATACGACGACTTCGCCAAGGTGGACCTGCGTGTAGCCGAGATCGTGGCATGCGAACCCATCAAGAAAGCGAAGAAACTGCTCAAGCTTACCCTCAACGACGGCACCAAGGAGCCCCGGACGGTGTGTTCCGGCATTGCACCTTGGTACACGCCGGACCAGTTGACCGGCCGCAAGATCGTGCTGGTTGCCAACCTCAAGCCGGTAAAACTGTGCGGTGTGGAAAGCGCCGGTATGATCCTGGCTGCTTCCGAAACCAAGGAGGACGGTAGCGAGGACGTGAAGGTGCTGTTTGTGGACGAGATGACCCCCGGCAGCGCTATACATTAAGGGAGGCGACCCTATGCATACCTTTGTGGAGATCACCCCCGAGGAGATCCAGGAAAACCCCTTTGCCCTTATCGGCAAAGAGTGGATGCTCATTACCGCCGGTCAGCCAGACAGTCTGAACACTATGACCGCCAGTTGGGGCGGTCTGGGCGTATTGTGGAACACCCCGGTAAGCTACTGCTTTGTACGCCCCACCCGGTACACCTACGAATTTCTGGAGAGAGAAGAGTATTACACCCTCTCTTTCCTGGAAGCCGGACAGCGTCCGGCGTTGCAGTTGTGCGGCAGAAGATCCGGTCGGGACGGCGATAAGATTGCCGAGGCCGGTCTGACCGTGCGCACCGACCAGGCCGCCCCTTACTTTGACGAGGCGGTACTGACCTTCGTGTGCCGCAAGATGGCGGTGCAGGATATGGACCCGGCCGGGTTCCTGGACCCCACCATTGCCGGCCATTACAACAACGACTATCATCGCGTATACATTGGCGAAATCGTCAAGGTGTTACGTAGAAAGGATTAAGACTATGGAACGCAAAGAATTGGCGAAGGTGTACGACCCTCGCGAAGTGGAAAAACGCATCTATCAGTTCTGGTTAGATGGCGGCTATTTCCATGCCACCGCCCACGCTAAGGACGAAAACGGCAACGAAAAAAAGCCGTATACCGTCATGATGCCGCCTCCCAATATCACCGGGCAGCTGCACATGGGTCACGCACTGGACAACACCCTGCAGGATATCCTCATCCGCTTCCGCCGGATGCAAGGGTATGAAACCCTGTGGATGCCCGGCACCGACCACGCCTCCATCGCCACCGAAGCCAAGGTGGTGGAAGCCATGCGCAACGAGGGGCTGACCAAGGATATGCTGGGCCGCGACGGATTCTTGGAACGCGCCTGGGCATGGAAAGAAAAATACGGCAGCCGTATTGTGAGCCAACTTAAGCCCATCGGCTCCAGCTGTGACTGGGAGCGGGAACGTTTTACCATGGATGAGGGCTGCTCTAAGGCGGTCAAGGAAG
>JAZRMD010000042.1:0-4313 GCA_045647285.1 Acutalibacteraceae bacterium | reverse complement strand
TAGCCGTAATAGCTCCACAGGAAAGCACACATCCGCATCTCCTGGCCGGGAGCCACCAGCTGCTCTATGCCGTCCAGCGTAATACGGACCACCTCGCCGGGGCCCAACTCCCGTTCGTCCGCAAAGCCCAGCTTCTGGTGGGCAAAGGACTCAAAGGATACGCTGTACCCGTCCTCCCGTTTGCCCAACCATACGGGCAGACGGCCCAGACGGTCACGGGCGGCGATGAGAGAGCCGTCATCCGTCAGAATGAGGATACAGGCGGAGCCGTCTATCGTGTCCTGCACAAACCGGATACCCTCGGCAAAGTCGCTCTTAAGATTGATCAGAGCGCCCACCAGTTCCGTCGCATTAACAGCACCGCCGGTCATGGCGTCAAAGTGACCGCCATCACCCAGATAGGCATCCACCAGCTCGTCTGCGTTGTTGATAGCGCCGGTCACACAGATGGCGTAGGTGCCCATCTTGGACCGGATGAGCAAGGGTTGGGGATAATAGTCGCTGATGCAACCGATGGCAGAAGTGCCCTGCATCTCCTCAAACACGTGCTCAAACCGGGTGCGGAAAGGCGAGTTCTGTATATTGTGGATCTGCCGCTGCAGACCAACATCCTTGTCGTACGCGGCAATGCCGGCCCGACGGGTCCCCAGATGGGAATGGTAGTCGGTGCCGAAGAATACGTCCTCCAGACAATCCTGCCGGGAAACGATTCCGAAATAGCCTCCCATGGTGTTCTCCTCTCTTACTTGTCAAGTCAGCACGAAAGGCCGACAGGCATATAATGTCCGTCAGCCTTCGGTAAAGATTTAAGCGAAGAACAGCTTGTTGAGGGTCATGGGATCCACGTATTCGCCGTCCTTGTACACACGCATATTGCCGGACGCAATCTCGTCAATGAGCATCACGCGGCCCTGGGGGTCGTAGCCAAACTCAAACTTGATGTCGTACATATCCAGACCCTTTTCCTTCAGATCGTCGGCCACGATCTTGGTAATCTTCTGGGTCATATCCTTCAGGTCGTCGTACTGCTCAGAGGTCATCACGCCCAGGTCTACCAGACCGTCCTTAGTGACCAGCGGGTCGCCCTTTTCGTCGTTCTTAAAGGTGGTTTCCACGTAAGCCGGCAGGTCCTGGCCCTCCTCACAGTAGTCGCTGTAGCGACGGTAGAAGGAGCCCACAGCCTTATACCGGCAGATAACCTCCAGACCCTTGCCGAACACCTTGGCGGGCAGAACCTCCATGGTGGTGTCGTCCAGATTGGCGGACACGTAGTGGGTCAGGATGCCGGCGGCATTGATCTTCTCAAAGAAATAGATGGACATACGCAGGTTTACGTCGCCCACGCCCTCGATGGTCAGACCCACCGCATTCTCGCCGGGGTCAAACACACCGTCTTTGCCGGTGCAGTCGTCCTTGAACTTCAGCAGATAGTTGCCGTTGTCCAGTGCAAATACGTCCTTGGTCTTGCCGGTGTACACGAGTTTCTTTTCCATAATTCAATCGCTCCTTATATAATTGTCTATTGTCTTACAACTGCTCCATAACCGCTGCGTCCTTTTGCAGCACCTTGGCCGCATCCGAGGCGCGCTTGTCGTCCAGACGACGGGCCAGGTCCTTATCTTCCACCGCCAGTATCTGGGCGGCCAACAGCGCCGCATTGCCGCCGCCGTTGATGGCCACGGTGGCTACCGGAATACCGGTGGGCATCATCACGGTGGACAACAGGGCATCCATACCGTCCAACACCGTGGACTGACAGGGGATGCCGATAACCGGCAGGGTGGTGTTGGCGGCAATAGCGCCGGCCAGATGGGCCGCCATACCGGCGGCGGCAATCAGCACACCAAAGCCGTTGTCCCGGGCAGAGAGGGCAAAGTCCCGTGCCTCCACCGGCGTACGGTGGGCGGAGTAGATATGCACCTCAAAGGGGATGTCCAACGCCTTCAGGGTGTCGGTCGCCTTGCGGATGATGGGCAGGTCGCTGTCACTACCCATAATGATGCCTACTTTTTTCATACCTCTTGACCTCCAAAAAAAGATAAAAGGGCGCACTTGTATGACAGACATTACAAGTGTGCCCAGACGGTCGGCAATGGGGGGTGTCCCCTATTGGTTTCCTGTTCCTCTGTGGTGCTCCACAATCATTCCGTCAGTCGCAGAAAACAAGTATTTTCAACGGCATTATTTTAGCATAAAAAAGGGGCTTCTGTCAAGGTAAAGACGCATATTTTTCCGCTTTCTACATAATAGCCAAAACGAGCAGGACGCATAGCGCCCTGCTCGTTCATTTGACGATATTTATTTGATGGCTACGCCCTTTTCCTTCTGGATTACGTCGTGGGCACCGCCCTCCACGATGGAGGTGGCAGATACCAGGGTGAGCTTGGCGTTCTTCTGCAGTTCGGGGATGCTCAGAGCGCCGCAGTTGCACATGGTGGAGCGCACCTTGGACAGGGAGAGAGCCACGTTGTCCTTCAGAGTACCGGCGTAGGGCACGTAGGAGTCCACGCCTTCCTCAAAGCTCAGCTTCTTATCGCCGCCCAGGTCGTACCGCATCCAGTTACGGGCACGGTTGGAGCCTTCGCCCCAATACTCCTTATAGTAGGTGCCGCCAATGTTCACCTTGTTGGTGGGGGACTCGTCAAACCGGGCAAAGTAGCGGCCCAGCATCACGAAATCGGCGCCCATAGCCAGAGCCAGAGTGATGTGGTGGTCGTATACGATACCACCGTCGGAGCATACGGGAATGTACACGCCGGTTTCCTCAAAGTAGCGGTCACGCTCGGCGCACACCTCAATGAGCGCCGTAGCCTGGCCCCGGCCAATACCCTTGGTTTCCCGGGTAATACAGATGGAGCCGCCGCCAATACCCACCTTAATGAAGTCCGCACCGGCATCCGCCAGGAAGCGGAAACCGTCGGCGTCCACCACGCTACCGGCGCCCACCTTCACGGTGTCGCCGTAATGGGCACGAATCCAATCAATGGTCAGCTTCTGCCACTCGGAGAAGCCTTCGGAGGAGTCAATACACAGCACGTCCGCACCGGCCTCTACCAGAGCCGGTACACGCTCGGCGTAGTCACGGGTGTTGATACCGGCACCCACCACGTACCGCTTGGAAGCGTCCAACAGTTCGTTGGGGTTCTGCTTATGCTTTTCGTAGTCCTTGCGGAACACGAAGTAGACTAAGCGACCTTCCTCGTCCACGATGGGCAGGGAGTTGAGCTTGTTGTCCCAGATAATATCGTTGGCTTCCTTAAGGGTGGTGCCCTCCTTGGCGGTAATCAGCTTGTCCAGAGGGGTCATAAACTCCTTGACCTTCACTGCCGGGTCCATACGGGTCACCCGGTAGTCACGGCCGGTGACAATACCCACCAGACGACCCTCGGCGGTGCCGTCCTCGGTGACCGCCACGGTGGAGTGGCCGGTCTGCTCCTTAAGGGCGATCACGTCCGCCAGAGTGGATTCGGGGCTTAAGTTGGAGTCGCTCTTAACAAATCCGGCCTTGTAGTTCTTGGCCCGGGCCACCATAGCAGCCTCGTCTTCTACCGACTGGGAGCCGTAGATGAAGGATACACCGCCCTCGGTGGCCAGAGCCACCGCCAGACGGTCGCCGGACACCGACTGCATAATGGCGGATACCATAGGGATGTTCATGGTAATTGCGCTCTCTTCGCCCCGACGGTACTTGACCAGAGGGGTCTTGAGGGACACGTTTGCCGGGATGCACTTGCTGGAAGAGTAGCCCGGAATGAGCAGATATTCGTTAAAAGTATGTGAGGGTTCGTTAATAAAGATGGCCATAGCGTATCCTTCCTTTCGTTAATTAGCCTTGGTTTCACAGTACAGACACCGGTAGACCTTGTTCTCCCGGTCGGTGAGCTTAAATATATGCGCTAGCTCCTGCTCACAGGAGGTAATGCAACGGGGATTCTTGCACTTGATGACGTTGGTCAGGGTGAGGGGCATTTCAATGGCCCGTTTTTCCGCCAACACGCCGTCCTTGATGATGTTGACCGTGGCGCCCGGGTCCACGTAGCCGATGATATCCAGATTGACCGGGATATCCGCGTCGATCTTAATGATATCCTTGCGGCCCATCTTCTTACTGCTGACGTTCTTGATAAGGGCAACAGAACAGTCCAGGCTCTCCAGTTCCAGCAGTTCGTACAGCCGCATACCGCAACCAGCGGTGATGTGGTCAATGACCACGCCGTTTTGGATGGAGTCTATATTCATACCCTCGCCTCCTCCAGTAGTTTGAGAATCAGCGCCATACGCATATACTTGCCGTTGAGCACCTGCTTAAAGTA
>JAZRMD010000041.1:0-2740 GCA_045647285.1 Acutalibacteraceae bacterium | reverse complement strand
GGTACACCCCAACCGTTGGGGCGACCGGGCGGCCAAGGCAACTATCACCACCACCGCCGCCGGGGATATCTCCCGGCAGACGCCCCGGACGATCTCGCTGCTTTCCGTGCCGGTCTGTCCCAACACGCCGGGGGTCAGCACCGCCGTGGGGCGCAGGTCATCCAGTCCCACCGACCGGGCAAACTCCCCCCGGATATGCCGGGTAGCCAACACCATATCCGCCGTGGCCGGGCCCAAGGTGTCCGGCGTCACCGTCCGGTTGCCCAGGCCCACCACCAGCACGGTGCCGTCGGGGGGTAACAGCCGACGCAGTTCTTCCCCGATATGCTCGGCGTAATCCTCCAGACCCCTCTCGTCATCCGATAGGGGCGGAAACTGGGCGGTGATGTACCGGCCCCGGGGTTTGCCCGTCTGCCGGGACGCCTGGGGCGTACGGATGTCCAACCGGGTCATCTGCAACCGGCCATACATCCTTTCGGTGTGGGCAATCTCCTTGCCGTCACACGGCAGACCGTCCACCGCCGCTTCTATGGCCAGATCGGTACGTGCTTGCATTATTAAGCCCTCCTGCTGTTCAATTTACCCATAGGTTGCCCATAAAAACCGGTGTTTTTCCCACCAAATCACAGAAAATTGCGTTATCGTGAAAATTTTAGTTGCATTTTCGGGACAAAGGTGGTAATATATCTTGTGCGTGATTTACTTTATATTGTAGGAGGTGTGACCATGCCGAACATCAAATCCGCTAAAAAGCGTGTGAAGGTCATCGCCGTCAAGACGGCTCGTAACAAGGCCAACCGCACGGCCCTCAAGACCGAAATCAAGAAGGCCAACATTGCGATTGCCTCGGGCGAAAACAAGGAAGAAGCGCTGCGCGCGGCTACCAAGAAGATTGACCAGGCTGTTGCGAAAGGACTGCTGCACAAGAACACTGCGGCTCGTAAAAAGTCCGCCCTCGCCAAGAAGGCCAACGCCTAATCTGTCATACACAGACAAAATCAAGGCTCTGTCCCCGGTGGGACAGAGCCTTTTTTGTGCTTCTTGCGCTTGCTTCTTGATTTTGCAAGACAATGCCACTATAATGGATTACATATCGTGCTGAAAAATGCGCAACATAAAACAAACAATTTCTACCGCCACCAAGGAGAAACCGATTATGAAGATAGCCTTTTTTGACACCAAACCGTATACCGAGGACGCCTTTCGGCCTTTAGCGGAGCAGACCGGATGGGAGATGCGCTTTTACGACACCAAGCTGAACGTACAGACCGCCTCGTTGGCGGCCGGATGCGATGCGGTGTGCATCTTTGTCAACGACGACGCTTCCGCCCCGGTCATTGACCGGTTGCAGGAGCTGGGGGTGCGGCTTATCGCCCTGCGGTGCGCCGGGTACAACAACGTGGACCTGGCCCACGCCTACGGCCGGGTGCACGTGGTCCACGTGCCGGCCTATTCCCCCTACGCAGTAGCGGAGCATACCATGGCCATGCTGCTGACCTCCATCCGCCGCATCCACAAAGCGTACAATCGCACCCGGGAGTTTAACTTCAGCCTGAGTGGGCTGACCGGCTTTGACCTGTACGGCAAGACGGTGGGCATTGTGGGGACGGGGCGCATCGGTCGGGTGTTTGCCGACATCTGCCGGGGTTTTGGTATGCGGATACTGGCCTACGATAAGTTCCCGGCCGCCGACGCCGGGCTCACCTACGTGTCGCTACAGGAATTGTTCCGGGAGAGCGATATTATCTCCCTGCACTGTCCCTTGACCCCCGACACCCATCACGTGATTAACCGGGACGCCATCGGGATGATGAAAAAAGGCGTTATCCTGCTCAACACCTCCCGGGGCGCTCTCATTGACGCAGAAGCCTTGTTGGAGGGCATCAAGGCCCGGCAGGTGGGGGCCGCCTGTCTGGACGTGTACGAGGAAGAGGGGGATGTTTTCTTTGAAGATTTCTCCGGCCATATCGTGGAGGACGACACGTTGGCCCGGCTCATCTCTATGCCCAACGTTCTGGTGACCAGCCATCAGGCGTTTCTGACCCGAGAAGCGCTGGATAACATCGCCGACACCACCGTCAGCAACATCCGGCAGTTCTTTGACGAAGATTGCTGCGCCAACGAGCTGTGTTACCGGTGCGGACGGGTGGAAACCTGCAAAAAAGAGCGTTGCCGTAAGTGTTTTTAACAAATTTCGCCGTTTTGCTTGACAAACGGCGATAAGTATGTTATGTTGACTACCGTGATAGAGGCGCATCGTGTCATCAGTACCCCCCGTCGGATATGCCGCCAAGGCAGACGAGGGCAAAAGGGGCCGATGCCGAAGCCGGTCTGTGGCAAGGACCGTGCTGGCAACGGGGAATAACATCTCCGGTGTTGTCGCAGTGATGCGGAGAGCTATCCGGATACGGTTTTTCGTGGGGGTATACCCTCATTTTATAGAAATCCATTCCGGCGGCTGCTCTGCGGAGCAGCTCATTTTTTTGTCAATTTATAAAGGAGTGTATCGTTATGAAACCCATTTTCCAAGGCGCCGCTACCGCCCTCATTACCCCTCTGACTCCCGACGGCATTGACTACGAGGCCTTTGCCCGGCTGATTGACTGGCAGATCGACCGGGGCATTGCCGCCCTGGTGGTGGCCGGTACCACCGGCGAAGCGTCCACCCTCACCGACGACGAGCACCGTGAGGCTATTGCCTTTGCCGTCCGGCAGGTGGCCGGTCGGGTGCCGGTGATTG
>JAZRMD010000040.1:0-2764 GCA_045647285.1 Acutalibacteraceae bacterium | reverse complement strand
AGATATTTGGCGCCGAAAAATCCCACCGCCACAATAGCGACCGTCGTCAGTATGGTGATCAACATCCGCAACACGGGGTTGCGGCGCTTAAACACAGAACGGCGTCCACGATGCAGTTTTTGTCCCATAATGCATCTCCTTATACGTTAAATCAAGCTAAAGTCAGAGGTGAAGCCCATCATAGCCAAGGCTACCAGGCCGATGTATACCAGGGTGGCCGGCATACCGCGAAAGCCGTCCGGCATATCCGGGTTATCCAGCCGTTCAATCCCTTCGGCGATGATCCAAGACAGAATACCAAAGGCCAGACAGGCACCGATGGCAAGACCGATGATGCCTCCCAGTCCGGAATTAAACTGCACGTTTACCACCAAGGCAATACCGAACACCAGATTGTTAAAGGCGGCGGTGGGCAACATAGACCCGATGCGGCCGTACAATCCGGGCAACCATTTACGGGTAATGAGGGTGACGAGGATGTACAGCACCACCGTAATGACGGTCATCATCAAAGGCCGCCAATAGTTGGTAATAGCGGTACCAAACAGCCGGTCCAGGGGATAGGCAATGGCTACCGTCAGTACGCAGAACACGGTCAGCACGCCCGTAAAGGGCCAGATGTTTTTGGGCTTACGGACGGTGTGCATCATCATGGAAGAGCCGAATCCGGTGGTCAGAACGATGTTCTGCATCAAGGCGATGGTAACAAAGAAGGAGAGCAGGTCCGACAGGTCGGTACCCAGGTCACGTAAAAACTCGCTCATTTATGCTCCTCCTCCTTCCGACGGAAATAGGCGGTAATGTGTTGCCGTGCCCATTGGAGCAGGGCCGCCATAAAGCCCAGCACGATAAAGGCGGTAAAAGGCACAGCCGCTTCGGGTAGCACCAGTTCCGTGTTGAGGGATACGCCCCAGAGGGTGCCGGCGATGGCAAACTCACGCAAGGCGGAAATCAGACAGATGATGATACCAAAGCCAAGGGTACTGCCGATGGCGTCAATGACCGTCTCTAACGGTTTGACGGTGGAGGCAAACCCGATACTGCGTGAATAGATCATATTGACCGCAATCAACGGGATAAAGAGATACAGTCGGGCGTACAACTCGGGGGAGATATAGGTATCCAGCACGTAGGCGGCGCCCACCATCAGCAGGGTGGCCAGCAGTACGTACAGCGCCGGGCGTACCCACTTGGGAAAATGCCGGCCCACAAAGGAGATGACTAGACTTAAGGGGAGCATCACCAATGCGGTGCAGAGGGTCAGCACCACGCCGTTTTGCAAGGTAACGCCGGCGGCGATGATGGGGCACAATCCCAACGCCTGCGCCAACACCACGTTGTGGGTGACGGCGTTTTCCACCAGGTCGGAGGCGGTGACCCAGAATAGCCTCCGGGCTTGTTTACGCTTACTCATGGGCGGCCACCTCCCGTCGTATACGGAACAGCCGCAGCAGACGGCGGCGGCCGTGCCAACTCCACCGGTCAATGATGGGGGATAGGGTGTTCATAATGAGTATGGCAAAGCAACTGCCAGCTTCCAACTGACCGATATGTTGCAGCAACATTACCAGTATACCGGCAAACACACCGTAAAACGCCCGTCCGATGACGTAGCGTGGACTGGTGACCGGATCGTTGAGCAGAAACACGCCGGTAAACAGTACGTAGCCGGAACACAACTGATAGGCGGTGCTGTACGTACCGGCCACGCCGCTGTAAGGCACCAATAGGGCAAACAGGAAGCAGGTGGCCAGATAGGACACCGTCATACAGAAGGAGGTGGTCTGCCGGAACACCAGGAAAGCGGCGCACCCCAACAGGATGAGGGTGGCGGTGGCGCCGATAGGCCCGGCGAAGTCACCGGTCAGCAGTTGCATCCCGGATAGACCCGGATTGGCGCTGGCCCGCAACTGGGCGGCAATAGAGGTCTCGGTAATGACGCTCTCCGGCGGTATGTAGAAGTCCGTCGGTAGAATCACCGACTTATCGATGGCCGGATAGAGGAACATAGACTTGGGGAAGCAATAGGAAAGAATAGCAATGCCGGCGGCGGCTGGGTTAAACACGTTACGCCCGTAACCGCCAAAGGGTGCCTTGACCACGATGATGGCAAAGGCGGCCCCCAGCATAGGCATCCACATAGGCACCATGGGGGACATGACCAGACCGATGAGTACGCCGGTAACGGCGGCACTGCCGTCCAGCAGGGTGGCCACAGGTTTGCGCCGCAGGAGACAACACAGTCCCTCGCACACCAAGGCGGACAGCATACTCATCAGTACCACCAACGCCGGGCGGATACCATAGTTGAATACCGAAAAGGCGCACAGCGGCAACGCCGCCAGCAACACGTCCACCGTCATACGACGGGAGGTGGTTTCGGTACGGATAAAGGGTGCGGACAGATTACTCACGGTCATCCCCCTCCCAGTTTAAGAACATAGACCCGTCGGTTTCTCCGGCGCGCAACACGTCGGCGGTTACGGGACGCATAGACGGACAGACGTAAGAGCATACGCCACAGCCGTCGCATTCCCACGGGGCTAGGTGTTGCAATCGTTCGTAGTGCATATTTTCCAACCGTCGCACGATTTCATAAGGCAGCAGTTGGGCGTGACAGGCGGCGGCGCAACGGCCACAGCCGATGCAGGGCTGGGCGGTGCGTACCGTCCGGGGACGCATAATCAGAAGGGTGGTCACCCCCGGAAGCAGAGGAATACGCCGGGTGGGACAGACCACACCGGTCATGGCATCTCCTAACACC
>JAZRMD010000039.1:0-6399 GCA_045647285.1 Acutalibacteraceae bacterium | reverse complement strand
GGGCTTTTTTAAGAGCGCCAAGTTAACGGGGGATATGGCCGCCAGTTACGAGGCGCATATGCGTGGCCTATTCAAGACCTACGAAAAGTTACTGGAACTGGGCGTTCCCAAGGAAGACGCCCGGTTTGTGTTGCCTTATTGTTTCCACAGCAATTTCTATTGTTCCTGCAACGCCCGGGAGTTGTTGCACATCATCTGTACCATGTGCTACGGCCGTGGCAGCGTGTTTGAGGAACTGCGCACCCTGGGACAGATGTTGGCAGACGAGTTTGACACCTATTTCCCCGGAGAGATACTGCGTCACGCCGATAAGTACCGGGCGGAAAAAGAAAAGTCCGAACAATGGGTTGCTCGTATATCCGTCCTGTCGTGTCCGACACCTCAGGTGTGCTGTGCGGATGCACAGCTGATATCCCATTCCACCCTGTCATCGGCGGATATATTGGGGTATGCAGACTATAACTTTACCGGCTGTGATGCCGATAACGGCTACGACGCCCTCTTTAATACCCGTGCCCGAGAACTGGAACTGATGCATTTGAGTTTTGGCATTAACAACCTCTCTCTGTCTGCCATTACCCACTTGGTGCGTCATAGGATCCAGAGCGTTATGGTGCCGTGTATCGGCAACGCCCTTTTCCGCAATCGGTACATATTGCCGGAATCGGTGGCTCAGTCGCCTCAGGCTAAGATTATCTACGAAAAAGCCTTTGCGGATAATACCAAGGTGTTCTCTGACCTGCTTTCTCGGGGTATGGATTCCGTTAACTGCATTTATTTTGCCTTAAGCGGTAACACCTTAAACGTGGTGTCCACCATGAACGGCCGTGAGTTTGCTCATTATATTGAGTTGCGCACCTGTAACCGGGCCCAGTGGGAGATCCGTCAGGTTTCCGAAGAGATGCTGCAGTTGGCCCGTAAGGTGTATCCGGAGATCCTTTGCAAGTTGGGCCCCAGTTGCTTTGTACACGGTAAATGCCCGGAGGGGAAAAAGACCTGCGGCCTTATCCAGGAAGTCAAACAGCGTTTTGAGAAAATGTAATAGCAGAAATATATAAACAACACCGCCTCGGCAAGCTGCCGAGGCGGTGTTTTCCTATTCATACCCGTTAAATTGATTCCAGGGGAATTGGGCAGTGTCCGGCAGACAATGACCGGATACGGGTTGGTTTGTTATGGGATGGGAAAAGGAAAGGGAATGGCTCCATAGCGCCAAGGGGCAATCCCGACCGCTACCGTACCGCCGGTCTCCAACCACCGGCATCCCACGGGAGGCGAACTGCACCCGTATCTGATGGGTGCGACCGGTGTGTAACCGTACGGATAGGAGGGTGTATATCTGCTGTCCTTCGCCGACGCTTTGCATCACCCGGTAGGAGAGGGAAGCACGGCGCACCCCGTTGCGCATCCGCTTGACCACAAAGGACTTGTTGCGCCGGGCATCGTGATACAGCAGGTCCTCCAGCGTTCCTTCGCTGGTGTCGGGACACCCGTGTATGACCGTCAGGTATTCCTTGAAAAACACCGTATGCTGTCCCACCAGTTGCGACAGACCGGCCGCCGCCTTTTGTGTGAGCGCATACACCATCACGCCGCCGGTATCCCGGTCCAATCGGTGCACCGGCAACACCGGAAATCCTCTCTCTTGCAATTGCCGCGGGAGGCTATCGCCCCCGGCGGAATCCGCTTGGGACAGAAGTCCCTGGGGTTTCTCTACCAACAGCAGATGTTCGTCTTGATACAGAATGTTCATCAGCGCTGCATGGTGGCCAGGAAGGCACGGTGCGCCATATATACGTCGATCTTGGATACCACCTCAAAGGGTGCGTGCATACTCAGTACCGGCACCCCCAGGTCTACGGTGTCCACGTCCAGGTTGGCAATATACATAGCCACGGTACCGCCGCCGCCGGCATCCACCTTGCCCAGTTCACCGGTCTGCCACAGTACGTCATTGCTGTCCAAAATACGCCGGACCACACCCATCAACTCGGCAGATGCATCGCTGGTGCCGGATTTGCCCCGGGTACCGGTATACTTGGTGATGCACACACCGTGATTGATCTTGGCGGCGTTGGTGCGCACCATAACCTCGGGATAGATGGGGTCCAGAGCCGCATTGACGTCCGCCGACAGGCAGATGGATTTGGACAGCACGTGATGACCCTTGGCACCGAATACGGACGCCAGATCGTCCATGAAATACCGGAGGAAAGCGGAATTCATACCGGTGTTGCCGTCAGAGCCAACTTCTTCCTTATCGGCCAGAATGGTTACCGCCGTATACGCGGGGGTCCCGCATTCCAGGATGGCGGTTACCGCCGGATAGGCGCACACCCGGTCGTCGTGACCGTAAGCACCAATCATACTGCGGTCCAGGCCCACGTCCCGAGCGCCAAAAGCCGGTACCATCTCCAGTTCCGCCGACAAGAAATCTGCCTCGGTGATACCGTATTTCTGGTTAAGAATCTGCATAATGTTCAGTTTTACCGCTTCGCTGCCCTCGTCGTCCAGGAAGGGACGGGAGCCGATAAGCACATTCAGGTCCTCGCCCTTCACCACTTCCGACGCAGTGCGTTTCATCTGTTCACCGCCCAGATGGGGGAGCAGGTCGGTTACGCAGAATACCGGATCCTGGGGGTCTTCACCAATGGATACGGTGACGCTGGTACCGTCCTTGCGGATGATGACCCCGTGTAAAGACATGGGGATGGCGGTCCATTGATACTTCTTGATACCACCGTAATAGTGGGTGTCAAAGTAAGCCAGTTCGCTATCCTCATACAGCGGATTGGGCTTGAGATCCAGACGGGGGGAGTCAATGTGGGCGGCGGCGATGGTCACGCCGTCGGTGATGGACCGGGTACCGATAACCGCCATAATGAGCGCTTTGCCCCGGTTATTAAGATATACTTTGTCGCCGGCTTTTAACTTCGCCGCCGGGTCAAAGGGAACAAACCCCTGCTTTTCCGCCATGGCAATGGCGGCGATGACGGCTTCCCGTTCGGTCTTGGCCGCATCCAGATAGTCCTTGTACCCTTGGCAGTAACGGTCACAGGCGGCGATATCGTCCGCCGTCAGCGTTTTACCGCCGTTTTTGGTCGTGTAGCAAAGCTCTTCACGCAGAACTTCGGCTGCTGTTTTTTTCTTTTCCATTGTGCATACCACCTTTATTTAGTTTATATTGTACAATTCTTGGTAACGTTGTTGAGCCTTGGTGACTCGCTCAATATACTCCGCCGTTTCCTTGTACGGAATGGTATCCAGATGTACGCCGTCAGAAGATAGCGTCGGGTCGTCAAGCCATTCCCGTACCCGTCCTTGTCCGGCGTTGTATGCCGCCAGGATGGTTGTGGTGCTGTCGAATTGTTCCCTCAATAGGGATAGGACATACACGCCGTAACGAATATTGACGTCCGGGTTAAACAGATCGTCGCTGTCGTACCGGTCGTTTTCTCCTGCCCGGCGCATAGCCCATTGGAAGGTGCTGTCGGTTAGTTGCATCAGTCCTTTGGCGTTGGCCGGGGATACGGCGTTGGCGTCAAAGTGACTTTCGGTATGGATGACTGCGTAGATAAGCGAAGGGGAAAAATCCTGCTCTGCTGCGGCGGTTTCCACTTGCTGTCGATAGCCAAGGGGATAGATCTTGGTCATAAAGTTTTGATACCCTCGGTCGAGAGCAAACCAACCACCTATAAGCAGTATTCCCAACAGCACCATCAACGGCCCAGTACGGCGAAAAAGTCTTTTCTTTTTAGTCAAGGGTTGTTACACCCCCCGGTCAGTTGTTGCCACATTGCGTGTGCTTGGCTGCGCAACGCCTCCTCGTCGGCATCGTTGTGGATAACCATAACGCCGTCCCGACAGTAAAAATCCTCCGTGGGTTGCGCCTGCATCCGTTGTTGTGCCGCTTGCTTGGTAATGCCGTCCCGTTGGCAGATACGTGCGAGGCGAACGTCCGGCGGCGCCGTGACCGCTACAATGTGTTGGCATAATGCGTCGGCACCGGCTTCGTACAGTAGGGGTGCATCGATCACAACCGTGTGATGTCCGTCCGCCGCCGCCAGTTCCAACCGTTGTCGTAGGACGGTGACAATGGCTGGATGGGTAATGCTGTTGAGTAGGGCGGTGTTTTCGTGCGTGGCGAAGGCCCTCTCCGCAAGGGCGGCCCGTATGAGAGAACCGTCCGGTGCCACTATATCCTCACCAAAAGCTTGGGCTAACTGCCGTAGAGTGGGGGAGCCCACAGCCGTCACTTCTCGGGCGGCGGCATCCGCATCCAATATGACGGCGCCGCATTGACGCCAAGTATCACTGACGGTAGATTTGCCGGCGCCGGTGGGACCGGTTAGTCCAATGACCCGGATGCGGTTGATGGTATCAAAACCGGCGGCGCGTATCAGCCGATTATAGACGGCCAATCCTACACCGTGAGGAGACGGACAGGCGGCGTACACCGTGGTGGCCCCCATTTCGTCCAGTTGCCTGAGCGCATCAAACAGCCGGTGTGCTTGTTCCATAGGGTCATCCCGTTTGCCGTAACTGAGGGCCGGTACCGTTAGGTGGGGCATATCCTCATCAAAGCACAGGGCGGCTACGCCGGGAGCCGTATGATCGTTGACATAGGCCGTATACTGGTCGGCGCTTCCCTTGACCAGTTGTATGTGCGCCTTAGGTGCGTAGTGCTTGTACTTCATACCTGGAGAGGCGGCTACTGCTCCGGCTTCCAATGCTTCGGTTACAGCCGGATCAATAATAATGGGTCCCAGTACCTCTTCCAGCATCTCGGGGGTAATACCGCCGGGACGTAGTAGGCGAGGGGGATGACAACTCAGGTCAATGACGGTGGATTCCACCCCTACGGCACTGTCGCCCCCATCCATAACGGCGGCAATGCGCCCCTGCATATCCTCGGTTACTCGTGCGGCCGAGGTGGGACTGGGTGCCCCCGACCGATTGGCCGATGGGGCGGCCAGAGGACAGCCGGCGTGCAGGATGATGGCTTGTGCTACCGGGTGGGACGGAAACCGTACCGCCACGGTGCTGAGGCCACCCCGTACCTCGTTGGGGACGCAGGGGGCGGCCGGCAAGATGATGGTAAGAGGTCCCGGCCAGTAGGCCTGGGCCAGTCGCCTGGCGTTATCCGGAATATGGGTGACCAACGGCTCCCAGTCTTTTATATCGGCGATGTGTACGATCAGCGGATTGTCCATGGGCCGTTCTTTAGCGGTGAAAATGGAGGCCACGGCTACTGGGTTAAGGGCGTTGGCGGCCAGACCGTAGACGGTCTCTGTGGGTATGGCCACCAGTTGGCCTTGCTCAAGCAACCGGGCCGCCTCATCGATTCCCTCCGGAGTGGGTAAAAGTTGTTTTGTCAGCATAGTGTCACCTTATTCTTCGGTGTGTTGCAGTTTCTCTGCCCGGTCTGCGGTGATCAGAGCATCAATCAGCTCGTTGAGGTCACCGTCCATAATGCTGTCGATCTTATACAGCGTCAGACCGATACGGTGGTCGGTCACCCGACCTTGCGGAAAGTTGTAGGTGCGTATGCGTTCGCTGCGATCGCCGGTGCCCACCTGAGCGCGGCGGTCGGCGGCAATGGCAGATTGTTGTTCTCTTTGCTTTTGTTCCAACAACCGGGAACGCAACACGCGCATAGCCTTGTCTTTATTTTTGAACTGGCTGCGCTCATCCTGACACTCCACCACCGTCCCGGTGGGCAGGTGGGTGATGCGGATGGCGGATTCGGTCTTGTTGATATGCTGACCGCCGGCGCCGCTGGAACGATAGGTATCAATCTGCAGGTCCGCAGGATCGATCTCCAGTTCCACCTCTTCCGCTTGGGGTAACACCGCTACCGTGACGGTGGAGGTGTGGATGCGGCCACCGGTTTCGGTTTCGGGTACGCGCTGCACCCGGTGAACGCCGCTTTCAAACTTAAAACGACTGTAGGCGCCGTCACCGTTGACCATAAAGACGACTTCTTTATACCCACCCAGTTCGGTGGCGCTGGCATTGATGGGCTCGGTGGTATATCCCTGCTTGTCAGCGTACATGCTGTACATCCGATACAGAGAAGCGGCAAACAGCGCCGATTCTTCGCCGCCGGCACCGCCCCGTATCTCTACTAGAATATTTTTATCATCGTTGGGGTCCCGGGGCAGGAGCAGGATACGGAGCTGTTCCTGCAATTCCCGAGTAAGCACCTTTGCTTCTTCCAATTCTTGCTGAGCCAGTTGCCGCAGTTCCTTATCCGTGCCGGCCTCATCCAACAACTCCTGTGCTTCAAGCATGCGCTGCTCGGCGTTGTTATAGGCGTCAATGGCTTCGGCAATAGGTCGTAGAGTGTTGCTCTCTTTCATTAATTCCCGGTATTGCTCCGGGTCAGCCGTAACGGTA
>JAZRMD010000038.1:0-9160 GCA_045647285.1 Acutalibacteraceae bacterium | reverse complement strand
CGGTCTGCCGCGGCAGACCGGTCCGTGATTTATAACTCTTCTTGTTCAATTTTTTCCAACATTTCCGGTATAGCGTCCCGCAGACGATCACGCAGACGCTTGAGCTTTTCGCTGGGGATATCGCCGGTGACGGAGATCACCACGTCTTCTCGGATGACTACCCGTGGAAACCGAAAGTTGCCGTACACAGCCGGGTCGGTCACGTTGACCGGTATGCCCTTGGCTTTGCACTCGGTGGCGATAGCGATGTTGGTGTTAACGTCATCAGTGGCGGCAACGCACAACTGGGCGTTGGAGCAATCGCCCCGGTAGTACTTACGGGGGATATGCCGGATCTCACCCTTTTCGCTGAGTTCTACTAGAGGAGGACAGAGGGTAGGGCTGATAACGGTCACCTTGGCTCCAAAACGTCGTAATTCCCGTACCCGCCGTACGGTATTTTCACCGCCGCCGAAAATGGTGCAGTTGTTGTCGGTCAGGTCAACGTATAACGGAAACCCAATGCCCATTCTGTCCACTCCTTTCTGCTATATCGCTTATTTAAACCAATATATCATATTTTTACACAACCTGACAAGGGGCAAAGTGGACAAAATGTATTGGCCATCTATGGCAAAACTACACAAAGCAGAAGTATGCATAGGCGGTGGATAAATGGGACATACTCTTGTTGCTAGGGAGGTATGCATAATGGATAAGGAACCAATTCACAAGAAGTCCCGATGGGAGCGTCTGTTGAACGGACGGGGGTTTTATTTGGTGTTGGCTGCGTGCTTGTTGGCGGCCGGCGGAGTGGCGGTAGCTACCTTCGGCGAGGCGGTATTCGTGTCTCGCCCGTCCACGTCCGAGCCTAAGGAGGATACTCGGCCGGTGGAACAACCGGTGTCCGACCTGCCCAAGGATACGACCACCACGACCGCTACCACGACGGTGACGACCACCACCACTACGACCAAGGTAGCGGATCTGTATATACTGCCTATGGGTAATACGGTGCAGAAGCCGTACAGCGATGGTCAGCCGCAGTTCTGTATCACTATGCAGGATTGGCGATTGCACGATGGGGCAGATTTTGTAGGTGAACAAGGTCAGACCGTCAAAGCGCTGGCGGACGGCACGGTCAGCGAGGTGACCGAGGACCCTTTGTGGGGTACGGTGCTGACGTTGGACCACGGTATGGACGTGTTATCCGTCTATTATGGTGTGTTGCCCACGGTCAAAAAAGGGGATACGGTCAAGGTGGGCGCCTCCATCGGTACGTTGGGTGAGATTCCCTGTGAATCGGCGCAAGGACCTCATCTGCATTTGGAAATGAGCATTGACGGCCGCCGGGTAGACCCCATTAAAGCGTTGGGTCGGGACGTGCGGTATGTGCAGGAATAGTCTTGCCCTCGGAAGCCCGTATCACGGGACACGGTCAGAGGGGCAAAGGAGAAGCCGGAGGGGATTATCTCTCCGGCTTCTTTGATGGGGTTTTTATCGTAATATACCTTGACAAAATTGGCGCAGTCATTTATACTAATAGGGTAAAAGGCGTTGACGGAGAATATGCGCTGTGTCGGACACCCAGAGAATGCATCTGCGACCCTGTGTTGCGCTGTGAGGATGCTGTGCCGGATAGGTGTAGAGCCACTCCCGAGCCCCCTGCGACATAAGCAGCGGCGTCGGTCCTCGTTACGGACATGTAAGCGGTGCGGCGTTTTGCCGCGCAATTTGGGTGGTACCACGGAGCCTCCGTCCCATTGTTGGACGGAGGCTTTTTTTGTTGCCACAGAAGGGAAGAGATTGTAATGGCAAAAGAACTTAAAAAGTACGGTGTTAACGAATTGCGGGAGATGTACCTTTCTTTCTTCGAGAGCAAGGGGCATCTGCGTCTGCCCAGCTTCTCGCTGGTCCCTCACAACGACAAGAGCCTGTTGCTCATCAACGCCGGTATGACCCCCCTCAAGCCGTATTTCACCGGCGCAGAGATTCCGCCCCGTAACCGAGTCACCACCTGTCAGAAGTGTATCCGTACCGGTGATATTGAGAACGTGGGTAAGACCGCCCGTCACGGCACCTTCTTTGAGATGCTGGGCAATTTCTCTTTTGGCGATTATTTCAAGAAGGAGGCCATTGCCTGGTCTTGGGAATTTTTGACTGAGGTCGTGGGCCTCGACCCCGAAAGATTGTACCCCTCCGTCTATCTGGAGGACGACGAGGCGTTTGATATCTGGAATCAGCAGATAGGCATCCCGGCTGAGCGTATTTTCCGCTTTGGCAAGGAGGATAATTTCTGGGAGCACGGTGCCGGTCCTTGCGGTCCCTGTTCGGAGATCTACTACGACCGTGGCGAAAAGTACGGTTGCGGTAAGCCGGATTGCACCGTCGGTTGCGAGTGTGACCGCTATATTGAGGTGTGGAACAACGTGTTCACCCAGTTTGACAACGACGGCGCTGGCCATTACACCACGCTGGAAAAGAAGAATATTGATACCGGTATGGGTCTGGAGCGTTTGGCCGTAGTGGTGCAGGACGTGGATTCCATTTTTGACGTAGACACCTTGCACGCTCTGCGGCAGCACGTGTGCGACCTGGCCGGCAAGACTTATAAGCAGAATGTGCAGGACGATATTTCCATTCGTCTGATTACCGACCACATTCGCTCAGCCACCTTTATGATTTCCGATGGTATTATGCCCACCAACGAAGGCCGTGGCTATGTATTGCGTCGGCTTATCCGCCGTGCGGCCCGTCACGGTCGTTTGTTGGGCATTGAGGGCCAGTTCCTGGCCAACTTGAGCAGCACGGTGATTGCCGGCTCCAAGGACGGTTATCCCGAACTGGAAGAGAAGAAGGAATTTATCTTCAAGGTACTGTCCAATGAGGAGACCCAGTTTAACAAGACCATCGACCAGGGGTTGCGCATCTTAGGGGATATGGAAGAGGCGTTGCGTAAGGCCGGCACCACGGTGCTGGACGGTGCTTCGGTGTTTAAGTTGTACGATACCTATGGCTTCCCGGTGGATCTGACCAAGGAAATTTTGCAAGAAAAAGGCTTTACCATCGACGAGGACGGTTTTAAGCAGGAGATGGAACAGCAGCGTGTCCGCGCTCGTACCTCCCGTGAGGTAACCAACTATATGGGCGCCGACGCCACGGTGTATGATAGCATTGATGCGTCGGTTACCACCGCTTTTGTCGGTTACGATTCTCTGACGGCTGCCTCCGTCGTGACCGTGCTGGCCGGTGAGAAAGAATTGGCCGATACTCTGGTAGAAGGTCAGTCCGGTACGGTGTTTGTTGAGCAGACCCCCTTCTACGCCACCATGGGCGGACAGGAAGGCGACCGTGGCGTGATCGAATGTGCCAACGGTGCCTTTGCGGTCAAGGAAACCATTAAACTTCGTGGCGGTAAGGTGGGTCACGTGGGCACCGTTGTGCGTGGTATGCTGTCGGTGGGCGATGCGGTGGACCTGCGTGTGGAAACCGCTGTGTGTACCGCCACTTGTAAGAATCACTCGGCTACCCACTTGCTGCAGAAGGCTCTGCGCACCGTGCTGGGCAGTCACGTAGAGCAGAAAGGCTCTTTGGTCACCGATACCCGTCTGCGTTTTGACTTTGCCCATTTCCAGGCCATGACCGGGGAGGAGCTGCGCCAGGTGGAAGCCTTAGTCAATGAGCAGATCGCCGCTGACCTGACGGTGGATACCGCCGAGATGACCATCGATGAAGCTAAGAAATCCGGCGCTATGGCTCTGTTTGGTGAGAAGTACGGCGACACCGTTCGGGTGGTGTCCATGGGTGACTATTCCAAGGAACTGTGTGGCGGTACCCACGTATCCCGTACCGGCGTTATCACCACGTTTAAGATCATCAGCGAGAGTGGTATTGCCGCCGGCGTCCGGCGTATTGAAGCCATTACCGGCGATAATGTTCTGTCCTACTATGCAGCGTTGGAGCAACGGGTCAGCCATATTGCCGCTTTGCTCAAGACCAAGGATGCGGAGATAGAGGATAAGATTTCCCATCTGCTCGCTCAGGTCAAAGAGCTTACCTTAGAGAACGAGAGCCTCAAAAACGCTATGGCGCAGAACGCTGTGGGCGATATTGCCGATAAGGCCGTAGAGGTTGCAGGCATTAAGGTGCTGGCTGCTCGTGTTCCCACGCTGGATACGGCCGGGCTGCGTGAACTGGGCGACCAGATGCGTGACAAACTGGGCGAGGGCATCGTTGTGTTGGTCACCACCGGCGAAGATAAGGTCAGCATTCTGGCGGTAGCCCCCGCCGGCGCAGTGGCCAAGGGCGCTCACGCCGGCAACATCGTACGAGAGATCTCCGCCATCTGCAGCGGTAAGGGAGGCGGCCGTCCGGATTCCGCTATGGCCGGCGGTAAAGACGTATCCAAGGCGGACGCCGTGGTGGATGCGGTGGTTGGCACCGTCACCGATATGCTGAAATAATGAACACGGATAAGGAGACAATAACTATGGATTGTCTGTTTTGCAAGATAGCCGCAGGGGAGATCCCCTCCAACAAGGTATACGAGGACGACACGGTATTGGCTTTTTACGATATTGATCCCAAGGCCCCGGTACACGTATTGGTGATTCCCAAGACCCATTTGGACGGCGTACGTGGTGTCACGATTGACAACAGCGGTGTTGTTGCGCATATCTTTGAGGTGATTCCCACCATTGCCGAGCAACTGGGTATATCCGATTATCGTGTGGTCACCAACAACGGTGCTGATGCCGGACAGACGGTACACCATTTGCATTTTCATATAATGGGCGGCCGTGTGTTGGGAGAGATGGGCTGATGCAGTATATCGTCGTTGACCTGGAATGGAACGGTAGTTACTCCAAGAAGGCTCACGGTTACTTTAATGAGATCATTGAAGTAGGCGCCGTTAAGCTGGATGCTCAACTGAAGACGGTAGACACCTTTCAGTGCGCGATCCGCCCCACGGTGAGCAAGAAACTCTCCGGCATTGTGACTGACCTGACCCATATAACCGAGGAGGATCTGGAGGATGGCATCACCTTTGCCAAGATGGTGCGTGAATTTACCGGATGGATAGGGCAGGAGCCGGCGGCTATACTCACTTGGAGCACCACAGACCTTTTGGTGCTGATGGAAAATTGCCGTTTCTTTTACGGCAAGCAGGAAGTTCCTTTTTTGCGCTATTATATGGATTTTCAGGCGTACGCCCAACAGCGTATGCAGATAACCGACGGTCAGCAACTCGGTCTTGCCAAGGCCGGTGAGATGTTGGGCATACCGGAAGACGGTATGTCCTTGCATCGGGCGCTGGACGATAGTTTGCTGACGGCGCAGATACTACAGAAGGTGGTGCAACCGGACAGCTTTGCGGCTGCCGTACAGACGGTGGATGAGGAGTTCTACCGGCGCATTACTTTTAAGACCACCGTTATTAGCGACCTGGACAATCCGTTGGTCAAGCGTAGCGAGTTGTGCTTTGATTGCCCGGAATGCGGACAGAATCTGCGGCGCAAGGGAAAGTGGCGTTTTTACAGCCGTGCTTTTTGCGCAGAGTTTGTTTGCCGTCAATGCGATAAGAACTATTTTGGCCGTGTACAATTCCGTCTCAAATACGAAGGGGTAGAGGTGCGCAAAAAACTTAACGAAAAGCGTGCCCCCGATGCCCAGCCGGAAACGCCTCCACAGGAGAGTTCACAAGGGACAGCCTGATTCCGTATGATGGAATGAGGTGGTAGGATGTGCGACGGCGACTGGGTAAGCACCGACGGTTTGACCTGTCGAGATGGCAAAGACTGTTAATAATGCTATTGGCGTTGACCGTAGCGGCAATTATGCTGTTTATCCGGATGCATCCGGTTATTCGGGAATACGCCGAGAGCCGCGCCCGTATTTTGGCCGAACAGATTGCCAATGAAACGGTGGCACAGGTCTTATCCGACCGGTCCTCTGTGTGCAGTTCCATGCTGCGCGTTACCTATAATGACCGGCAGATGCTGTCTTCCGTTATAGCGGATGCGGCATCGGTCAATGCGGTCAAGACGGCGGTAGCATCTTCGGTGGTGGAACGGTTGCGTGAATTGTCGACCATCCAGATCGGCATTCCTTTGGGAACGCTGTTGGGGACGGAGTGGTTCAGCGGATGGGGGCCGTTGGTCCCTTTCTCGATTGGTGTCACCTCCCGGGTCTTGACAACGGTTTCCTCCTCTCTGGAGGCTGTTGGGATGAATCAAAGTGCTTTTCGTGTGTTGTTGCACGTGCATATCACCCTGTCGGTAATTACCCCCGAGGCCCGGTCATCCGTATCGGTAGATACTGCGTTCCCTATGGCGGAAACGGTGTTGCTGGGCGAGGTGCCGGATAACCTGACCGAGGTGTACGGTGATGACCAGACGTTGTTAGGTAAGATATTCGATTATGGTACGGTAGAATGATACGGGACGGTGATTGTATGGATACCGAAAAAGCCAAGCGGCGCATAGAAGCTTTGCGGCAGGAGATAGACTATCATAGCCGCCGCTATTACGATGAGGACGCCCCTGAGATAGAGGACGATGCTTTTGACGCTTTGACCCGAGAGTTGCGGCAACTGGAAGAACAGTTTCCTCAGTTTATCACGCCCGATTCCTACACTCAGCGGGTACACGGGCAGGTGTCTTCCCTGTTTTCGCCCGTTACCCATGAGGTGCCGTTGGGGAGCCTGCAGGATGTTTTCTCTGAGGAAGAGGTACGGGATTTTGACCGTCGGGTACGGCAGACCGTATCCCGGCCCGTTTATGTGGTGGAGCCAAAGATAGACGGCCTTTCAATGGCGGTGGAATATCGCAACGGTCGGTTTTATCGCGGTGCTACCCGAGGTGACGGTCTGGTGGGGGAGGACGTATCCGCCAACCTGCGGCAGATTGCCGCTATCCCCACCCAACTGACGGAGCCGGTGGACAGAATCATTGTCCGGGGTGAGGTGTATATGCCCCGGGAAAGTTTTGCTGCCTTGGTGCGTCAGCAGGAGGAGAACGGCGAAAAGGTATTTAAGAATCCGCGCAACTCGGCCGCCGGCACCTTGCGGCAAAAGGACCCGTCCGTGGTGGCCGGACGGAATCTGTCGTTGTTCGTGTTCAATATGCAGTTGATAGAAGGGGAGCAGGTGGTCTGCCACTCCGATTCGTTACAGCGTATGGCTACGCTGGGGTTTCCGGTTATTCCGTTCTATCACGTCACCGAAGATATCGAAGAGGTTATAGACTACATCCGCAAGATAGGGCAAAAACGGGTAGGATTGCCCTTTGACATTGACGGAGCCGTTGTAAAGGTTGAAGACTTTACGCAAAGAGAAACCCTTGGTAGCACCAGCAAGTTCCCCCGTTGGGCGGTGGCGTTTAAGTATCCCCCGGAGGAAAAGGAAACGGTGTTGCGTTCGGTAGAGATCAACGTAGGCCGTACCGGCGTGTTGACCCCCACCGGCGTATTTGACCCGGTTATTCTTGCCGGTACCACCGTCAGCCGCGCCACGCTGCATAACCAGAATTTTATTGACGAAAAAGGTCTTGCTATCGGGGATACGGTAGCGATGCGTAAGGCAGGAGATATTATCCCCGAGGTAGTCCGTGTGGTGCGCCACACCGGCGATTCTCCGTACCGGTTGCCCACCGTATGTCCTTCTTGCGGCGCACAGGTGATGCGCGAAGAGGACGAGGCGGACCTGCGTTGCGTGAATCCGGCTTGTCCGGCGCAACGCTTACGCAATCTTATCCATTTCACATCCAAGGATGCAATGGATATCGATGGCCTGGGCCCGGCAGTGTTGGAACAGTTGGTGGAGGCCGGGGTGGTCAATACCCCCTATGACCTGTACACCATGCGTCGGGAAGAGATTAGCGAACTGGACGGCTTAGGAGAGAAATCGGCGGATAATTTTCTTTCTGCCATAGAGTCGTCCAAGGCCAACGACCTGTATCGGGTCATTTATGGATTGGGCATCCGGCATATCGGCCAGAAGGCCGCTAAGTTGTTGGCGGACCATTTCGGCAGTATGGAGGCGGTGATGGCCGCTTCGGCAGAAGATATTGAATCTATTGAAGGCTTTGGCGGTGTGATGGCCCGTAGTGTTGTGGCCTTTTTTGCCTTGGAGCCTTCCCGGGTGCTGGTGGAACGGCTGGCCGATTGCGGCGTCAATATGCACAGCAAGACTCAGCGCGTGGACGATCGGTTTGCCGGTATGACCTTCGTGCTCACCGGTACGTTGCCCACCTTGACTCGTGGCGAAGCGTCTGCGCTCATTGAGGAGCGCGGCGGTAAGGTTTCCGGTAGCGTGTCCAAGAAGACTTCGGTGGTGTTGGCTGGAGAGGATGCCGGCAGTAAGCTTGTTAAGGCGCAACAGTTGGACATTCGTATAATAGACGAAACCGAATTCTTAACGATGTTACAATAATAAAGAAACGCCCGGCTCAATGTCGGGCGTTTCTTTATCCATATTTGAAAGATAACGGTGTGTTCTATACCAGTTGAAATTCTCCTATACGTCCGTCGGCGACGTACTCCGGTTTCATGGAACGCAACAGCGCCATATGCGGCTGTTCGCAATGCTTTTGTTGATGTTCCTTAGATTCCCATTTTTCCAATAGCAAAATATCGTTTTCATTATCTAAAGGAATATAATAGTCGTAGAAGATGCAGCCTTCCTCAGCGCGCACTTTTTCAGCGATATCTGCGTCGGCCATAGCTCTGAGAAAAGCCTCGCGTTTTCCTGGGATACAAGAGTAAATAACGTATATGGTATAGGGAGTCATGTTTTTTCTCCTTTTTTGTGTATATTTTACCATTGCTGCACATACTAAAATATACTATGTAATTCCCCGTTTGGCAAGATGAAATAAAAAATGTATTTTTTTCGCTTTTTTTAGAAAAAAAGTGTTGACAAATAGGGGTGGTAGGTGGTATGATAGCAAAGCTGTCCCACGGGGGGCGGCGCGGACCTTGAAAATTAAACAGTGTATGACAAGAACGAATACACACACAATACCCGTTAATTCCTACTCCTTTTTGGAGAGGAATCCGGTGATGAGAGATCATCACTACAACAGACGCTAGACGTCAGAATGAGTTACAAACTCAACAATTGATTTATACGGCCGCAAGGCTGTGTAGATACCATTTTTGAGAGTTTGATCCTGGCTCAGGA
>JAZRMD010000037.1:0-2997 GCA_045647285.1 Acutalibacteraceae bacterium | reverse complement strand
CGCATGGAGGACGCTGAAATCTGCGTCGCCGCGTTCGGTATCGCCGCTCGCGTATCCCGCAACGCCATTGACGCCGCCCGCGAGCTGGGCATCAAGGTGGGTATGATCCGTCCCATCACCCTGTGGCCCTTCCCCGTGGCTCCCTTTAAGGCCGCGGCGGACAAAGTAAAGTCCTTTATTTCGGTGGAGCTGTCCATGGGTCAGATGATCGAGGACATTCGCTTAGCCACCGAGTGCAAGAAGCCGGTGTCCCTGTGCAACCGTGCCGGCGGCATCATCCCCTCTCCCGAAGAGGTGTTGGCCGCCATCGTGAAAGCCAACGAGAACGGAGGTGACCTCTAATGGCTGTTGTTTTTGACAAACCCCACGCCCTGTGCGATGTGCCCCTGCACTATTGCCCCGGCTGTACCCACGGCATCATCCACCGTCTGGTGGCGGAGGTCATTGACGAACTGGGCATCGAGGGTCGTACCATCGGTATCGCTCCCGTGGGTTGCTCGGTTATGGCCTACGACTATTTCAACTGCGATATGATCGAGGCCGCCCACGGCCGCGCTCCCGCGGTTGCCACCGGCGTCAAGCGCTCCGACCCCGAGAAGAACATCGTCTTTACCTACCAGGGTGACGGTGACCTGGCCTCCATCGGTATGGCGGAGACGGTGCACGCCGCCGCCCGCAACGAGAACATTACCATCATTTTCGTCAACAACGCCATTTACGGTATGACCGGCGGCCAGATGGCCCCCACCTCCCTGCCCGGGCAGGTGACCCAGACCTCCCCCTACGGCCGTGACCCCAAGCTGTGCGGTTACCCCGTTAAGGTGTGCGAGATGCTGTCCGAACTGGAAGGCCCCGAGTACCTGGAGCGCGTGACGGTCAACAGCGTCAAGAACATCCGCGCCGCCAAGAAGGCCATTAAGAAGGCGTTCCAGAATCAGCTGGACGGCAAGGGCTTCTCTCTGGTGGAAGTGGTATCCTCCTGCCCCACCAACTGGGGTATGACTCCCGAGGCCGCCCTCAAGTGGATCGACGACAATATGCTGCCCTACTACCCCCTGGGTGTGTATAAGGACAGAAGTGCCGCAAAGGAGGAAGCGTAATGAGTACCAAACAAATTCTGCTCTCCGGCTTTGGCGGCCAGGGCATTCTGTTCGCCGGTAAGTTCCTGGCCTATAAGGGCCTGACCGCCGGCAAAAACGTCAGTTGGCTGCCCTCCTACGGTCCCGAGATGCGTGGCGGCACCGCCAGCTGCAGCGTCATCATCAGCGACGAGCCGGTGGGCTCCCCCAACGTGTCCAATCCGGACATTCTCATCGCTATGAACCTGCCCTCTCTGGATAAGTTTGAGCCCACCGTGGCCCCCGGCGGTATCATCATCGCCGACTCCACCCTCATTGAGCGCAAGGTGACCCGTGAGGACGTGACCGTGTACTATCTGCCGGCTACCAAGCTGGCCGGTGACAACGGTATGCCCACCTTAGCCAACATGATTATTATGGGCAAACTGCTCAAGGTCCTGGAGGACTATGATGCGGCCAGTGTGGATGCGGCCCTGGGCAAGGTCATCTCCGCCAAGCGTGCCGATATGCTGGACGTCAACCGCAAGGCCATGCAGTTGGGCGCCGACTACGAATAAGGAGTGGATAGTATGAACATTTCCATCACCAAGACCACCGCCCCCAAGGAGAAGCCGGAGGCTTCCACCTTAGGCTTTGGTAAGTATTTTTCCGACCATATGTTTATGATGGACTACTCCCGGGAGGACGGGTGGCACAACGCCCGTATCGTGCCGTTTGCCCCCATCGCTTTGCACCCGGCGTCCACCGTACTGCACTACGGCTCCGAGATCTTTGAGGGTCTTAAGGCTTACCGCCGGGCCGACGGCAAGGTGCAGATGTTCCGTCCCATCGAGAACATCCGCCGGATGAATCGGTCTGCCGAGCGTATGTGCCTGCCCCAGATTCCGGAAGATATGGCTATGGAGGCGCTGACCACCTTCGTCAAGATGGAAGAGGATTGGACCCCCTCCGCCCCCGGCACCTCCCTGTACCTGCGTCCCTTTATGTTCGGTAACGACGAAACGCTGGGCGTTCACGCCGTACACAACGCCACCTACGTCATCATTGCCTCCCCCGTGGGTAGCTACTACAAGGAAGGCATTAACCCGGTGCGCATTATGATCGAATCCGAGGACGTGCGTGCGGTGCGCGGCGGTACTGGTGAAGCCAAGTGCGGCGGTAACTACGCCGCCTCCAACCGGGCCGGCGAGCGTGCCGAGCAGAAGGGCTACTCCCAGGTGCTGTGGCTGGACGGTGTCCACCGCAAGTACATCGAGGAAGTGGGCGCTATGAACGTGATGTTCAAGATCGCCGGCGAGGTAGTGACCCCCATGCTGTCCGGCTCCATCCTGCCCGGTATCACCCGTAAGTCCTGCATCGAAGTGCTCAAGTCCAAAGGCTACAAGGTCAGCGAACGGCTTATCTCCATTGACGAACTGGCCGAGGCTATGCAGAACGGGACGCTGGAAGAGGCCTGGGGCTGCGGCACCGCCGCCGTGGTATCCCCCATCGGTGAGCTGTGCTACAAGGACGTGAAGTATCCGGTTAACAACGGCCAGATCGGCGAAGTGACCCAGATGCTGTACGACACCCTTACCGGCATCCAGTGGGGCAAGGTGGAGGACACCTTCGGCTGGACCCTGGAACTGTAATAAGTCTTATAGAAAAGCGGCTGCTGTTAAACACAGCAACCGCTTTTTTGTGCCTTGTCCATGGGCGTCCTTTTATTTATGTACTTGGATAAGAGCGCCGTTTTGATGACGGGATTCCTCGGCGGCAATGCCCATCAGATGGCATTCCAGCGATTCCCGTAAGGTGGTGGGGCAACCGGCAATACCGGCCACCAGGTCGCCGAATTCCTTGGACAGGACGGCGTCGCCGCCGCCGTGTGCCGCACCTCGCTCTGCAATCATTTTGGCATCAATGACCTGCTTGGCCT
>JAZRMD010000036.1:0-3261 GCA_045647285.1 Acutalibacteraceae bacterium | reverse complement strand
ACCCACAAAAATAGCACCCCAGTCGAAATCAGTGGGGGATGCCAGCTGGATCGCGGAGTGCGCCCGGTCGTAAATGCATACAGAGCCTCTCTGGGAAGCGCCCTTCTCGTTATAGTAAATACCCACACGGTCGCCGCCCCGGACGATCAGAGAGGTATCCACGCCGTAACGGCGCAGAGAGTTGACAGCGGCCTGGCCGATGGCGTGAGCAGGCAGCTTGGTTACGAATGCGACATCCATGCCGTAGTTGGCCAGGGACACGGACACGTTGGCTACGCCGCCGCCAAAGGTGGCCTGCATCTGGTCATTCTGGAAAAAGCGGTAATACCCATTGGGGGCCAACCGCAACATAATTTCACCAAAGGTAACTACTTTCGGCATAACTTACTTCCCCTCTCTTGCTTCACGAATATTCTTGACGAACAAGGCGGCATTGGCCTTGACGTCGCCCTTCATCAAGCTGCTGCCGGCGCCCACGGCCACCGCACCGGCACGAATCCACTCGCCGGCATTCTCGGCGGTCACGCCGCCGGTGGGCATGATCTGCACGTACGGCAACGGACCACGGATATCCTTGATAAACGCCGGGCCAAACAGGTCACCAGGGAACAGCTTAAGGATGTCCACGCCGGCCTCCATAGCCTCCACCGCTTCGGTAATGGTGAGGATACCGGCCATGCTGGCCTTGCGGTAACGGTTGCATACCCGGGTTACTTCGGGATTAAAGTGGGGAGATACGATAAACTCCGCACCGGAAAGCAGAGCGATACGCGCGGTTTCGCTATCCAGAACCGTACCGGCGCCCAGGATAATATCCTCGCCATACTTACGGGAAATATCCTCGATCACCCGATGGGCGTAAGGCACCGTAAAGGTCAACTCGATGGCCTTGATACCGCCGTCAATGCACTTCTCCACGATCTCCATAGCCTTTTCGGAGGTCTCGCCGCGTACCACGGCGACCATAGCACTCTCCTTGATAGCCATCAAGACTTCTTCTTTTGTCCGCATAGTCCGTCACTCCTGTCAAAATCGTTATGTAAGGGCTTACAAAACCCACCAATTCTATTGTACACATTGACGCTGTCAAAGTCAAGGAAATTTCCCCGTCCCAATCAAAAATTTACGATTTGCTCTTGCATTTTTCCGAGAAAGATGTATACTGAATTTTGTAAGGGCTTACATACGGATTCAACAAGGAGGTGTTCTATTGAACATATACGATATTGCCGCCAAAAGCGGCGTATCCATCGCCACGGTTTCTCGTGTACTAAACAACGCTGCTAACGTACGTGAGGCCACCCGGGAACGTGTGCTACAGGTTATGCGCGAGGAAGGCTTTACCCCCAACAGCCTCGCACGGGGACTAAGCCGGGGGTCCACGCGTATGGTGGGTATCCTATGCTCCAACATTCGCGATCCCTTCTACGCTTCTGCCGTGGGATACGTGGAAGATTATCTGCGCCGTAACGACCTTAACGCAGTACTGCGCTGTACCGGTCCGGAGGTGGAGGATAAGAAGAAGGCTCTGGACTACCTGGTGCAGCAGAAGATGGACGCCATCATTCTGGTAGGCTCCTCTTTCATTGAAGAGGAGGATAACACCCACATCGCCCAAGCAGCTACGCAGATGCCGGTCATCATCATTAACGGCTACGTGGACCTGCCCGGTGTATACTGCGTCACCTGTGACGAGCGTGCGGCTATAGCGAATCTGACCGGTCTGCTGTTTCGCCGCACCCGGCAACGGGTGTTGCTGTTGCACGGACCTATGACCCAAAGCTGTCGTCAGAAGATAGCCGGATACACCGATGCGCACACCGCCGCCGGCGTACCGTTGCTGCCCTCCCGTATCGTTGAGGCTGAACGGCAGTTAGAAGAGATCAACGCCTGCGTCAAGCATCTGTTGGTGACCGGCGTCACCTTTGACGCGGTGGTGGGTACGGAAGACATACTGGCTGTAGGCGCCCAAAAGGCTCTGCAACGCATCGGCCTGACCATGCCGGTGGTGGGATTTAACAACTCCCACCTAGCGCACTGTTCCTCCCCCGAACTGACCAGCGTGGATAACGAACTGGAAAAGCTGTGCACCACCGCCCTGCAAACCCTCGTGGATCTGTTGGATAAAAAAGAAGTCGCCCCCCACATCACCATCCCTGCCCGGTTGGTGGAACGGGAAAGTTTCCGTTTCAGCTAAATCTGTAAAGACGAAGGAGAAAGACCAATGAAAGCGTTTATGGACAAAGATTTTCTACTCCAAAGCAAGACGGCCAAAAAACTGTATCACGGCTATGCTGCCAAGATGCCGATCATTGACTACCATTGTCATATCAATCCTCAGGAGATCGCCGAGGACCGGCGGTTTGACAATATCACGCAGGTGTGGCTGGGCGGCGACCACTACAAGTGGCGTATGATTCGCTCCAACGGTGTGCCGGAGGAGGAGATCACCGGCGATGCCGACGACCGGGTCAAGTTCCAACGGTTTGCGGAGGCTATGCCCCGTGCCATTGGTAACCCCATGTACCATTGGACCCATCTGGAGCTGCAACGGTACTTCGGTTACAACGGCGTTCTCAACGGCGATACCGCCGAAGAAGTGTGGCAACTGTGCAACAAGAAACTGCGCGAAGACCCCAACATGACCGTACGGGGTCTTATCCGTCAATCCAACGTGAAGGTTATCGGCACCACCGATGACCCGGCGGACACCTTGGAGTATCACGCCGCCATCGCCGCCGAAGGCATTGAGGATTTTCAGGTGGTACCCTCCTACCGTCCCGATAAAGCGGTGAACATTTATAAGCCTGGATTTGTGGAATATATCGGTAAGTTGGGCGCCGCCAACGGCGTGACCATCGCCAGTGTAGAGGACGTCAAAAAGGCGCTTTCGGTGGCTATGGACCGGTTTGAAAAACTGGGATGCAAGGCCGCTGACCACGGTCTGGACTACGTAATGTTCCGCCCGGCCACCGACCAAGCGGTGGACGCTATCTTCCGCAAGGCTATGGCCGGTGAGCCGGTGACCATGGAGGAGGCCGAGCAGTACGTCACCGCCATTACCCTGTTCTGCGGCAAGGAGTATGCCCGTCGGGGCTGGGTGATGCAGATCCACTACTGTGTACAGCGCAACACCAACACCCGGCGCTTTACCGCCCTGGGTCCGGACGTGGGTTGCGACTGCATCTCCACCCACGAGTGCGGCGAGGCTCTTACCGCCCTGTTGGATGCTATGGACCGGGAGGACAACCTGCCCAAGAC
>JAZRMD010000035.1:0-6984 GCA_045647285.1 Acutalibacteraceae bacterium | reverse complement strand
ATCCTTGCAACGCACGGCAATGTCACCGTAGATACCCTTTTCGTTTTCGTGGCAAAGCTTCACACCGCTGCCGGCCGCAACCTCTACCATCCGGGTCAGGCGCTCCATCACCTCATCGCGATAGATCGCCGGGTCCTCCCCTTCCGGAATGAAAAAGCTGAACATACGGATACGCTCAGAGCCCATCACCGCAGCCAGTTCCAGGGTGTGCTTGAGTTTATCCAGATGAGGCTCCAGGGGGTCGGTGACGTTAATCTTGCCCAAGGGGGAACCGATACTCCAGATGCGCAGGTCGTTGGCATCCAACTTTTGCTTAATAGCACGGGCTTCTTCCACCGTGCAATCCACAAAGTTCTTGCCATCCACCATACGGGCTTCCAGGTGCTTAACCCCGTTATCCAACATGGCGGCGATCTGGTCGTCCAGACGGCCGCCGGCCTCGTCTGCAAAAGCGCCAATGATAATCTTACTCATTTTACATATCTCCCTATATTATACACCGCTGTAAGCGGAGAATCCGCCGTCAACCGGCACCACGATACCGGTCACAAAACCGGAAGCCTTATCGTCGGTGAGCCACAGCAACGTACCCAGCAATTCTTCCGGGTCGCCAAAACGTCCCATGGGGGTAGCGCGGAGAATCTTCTCGGTACGAGGGGTGG
Source organism: Acutalibacteraceae bacterium (assembly GCA_045647285.1). GTDB lineage: Bacteria > Bacillota > Clostridia > Oscillospirales > Acutalibacteraceae > UBA5905. The sequence continues at coordinate 6,322 of JAZRMD010000035.1, read as the reverse complement.
GATTGCCGTTATCGTCAAACAGCAACGCACGGTTCTGATTGGTTACAAAGAAACCGGGCGCCATGGCGTTGACACGAATGCCCTGTTCCGCAAAATGCACCGCCAACCATTGGGTAAAGTTGGACACTGCCGCCTTCGCCGAGCTATACGCCGGGATCTTGGTCAACGGGCGGAAAGCGTTCATAGAGGAGATGTTGAGGATACAGCAGCCCTCCACGCCCAGCATATCCCGGGCAAACACCTGAGTGGGCAACAGAGTACCCATCATATTGAGGTCAAACACAAAGTTAAAACCGGCCTTGTCCAGATTGAAGAAGGTGGAGATATCGGTGGCATCCGCATCCCCTTCCTGGAAGGTTTCGTGTGCGGTGGTACACTTGGGGCTGTTGCCGCCGGCACCGTTAATGAGGATCTGGCACTTGCCAAGGTCCGCCACAATGCGGTCGTGGACCTCCTGCAGATTATCCCTATCCAACACGTTGGCCTTGTAGCCCTTGGCGATGCCGCCATCCGCCACAATAGCCTCGGCCGCCTTAACAGCGGCTTCCTCGTTAAGGTCCAGAAGAGCAACCTTATGTCCCTGCTTAGCCATCGCCGAAGCGAAGGAAGAACACAGCACACCGCCGGCACCGGTAATTACGACTACTTTACTCATTGTTCATTCTCCTTACTCAAACACTTTCAGCACTTCGCGCATCTTGATGACGGTGTTATCCCAATCGTCACCGATAACGCCTTCCAAGCTCATGCGCAGTTGGTACCCGTTCTCCTTAAGGGCGGCAGCCCACTCCAGACACGCCGGCATATCTTCGGGGTTGATCGGCATCTTGCGGTCCGGGTCACTACGGGCAATATGGGTATGCTGCAACATAGCGCCGCAATTACGAACGGCATCCAGACTTTCGCCGTTCATAAAAACGTGATAAAAATCCGCTAGCACGAACACGTTGGGGTGATTGGCCTTACGGCATATATCCAGACCATCCTGCACCGTATTGATAAAATTGGTTTCCTCAGCGCGCAGAGGCTCAATGGCGATCTTAACACCGTATTCCGCACAGATATCGCCGCACAAACGCAGTACCTGTACAAACTGCTCCTCCGCCTGGTCACGCTTACTCTCGTCCAGAATCTGACGGGCAGTACCGCTACCCAGAACGGCCACCTTAAGGCCCAGCCGGGAAGCATTCTTCATAGCACGACGGGTATATTCCTCCACCACCGTCAGGTCCATACGGTCATCCATCAGGTACCCTTCTGCAAAGCCGAAGAAACCGTTGGTGGCTTCCATCTCAATGCCTTCCTTATCCAAAATGGCACGGACTTCCTCAACCTTTTCATCCGACCAACCGGCAATGCTGGCAAGGCTCATCTCCACGTAATCGTATCCAGCGGCCTTGACCACAGGGATCTTGCTGACGTTGGTCGCAATACAAACACCAAAACGCATACTTACTGACCCCTCTCTACCGCTTCAAACAAACCGGTGATATACGCCGCACCCAAAGCACGGTCAAACAGACCGTAACCGTAACGGCCCTTTTCACCCCAGATCATACGGCCGTGGTCGGGACGGACATAACCGTCAAAGCCACTCTCCACCAACGCCCGGACGATCTCCAGCATATCCAACGAGCCGCAAGTGGTGGGATGGCCCACCTCCTCAAACTGACGATAGCCGGTGTGCTTAATGTTGCGCAGATGCGCAAAGTGGATACGCTTACCGAACTTGCGGATCATAGCCGGCAGATCGTTATTGACGTCCGCACCCAAAGAGCCGGTGCAGAAGGTCAGGCCGTTGGCCGGGCTGTCCACCAACTTGAGAAAACGCTCCAGATTCGCTTCATTGGTAATGATGCGTGGCAGACCGAACATACCCCACGGAGGGTCGTCCGGATGAATGGCCATCTTGACACCCACTTCTTCCGCCACCGGAATGACCGCCTGTAAGAAGGTCTTGAGATTTTTCCACAGCTGCTCTTCGCCCATGGCGTGATACTTTTCCAGCAAGGCCTTGAGTTCATCCTTGGAGTAACTCTCATCCCAACCGGGCAAGGACAGTTCGCAGGTCAGAGGATTCATCTCCAGTACAGTCTGCTCATCGTAAGCCAGCGCATTGGCGCCGTCGGCCTGTTGATGTTCCAGCTCGCTACGCAGCCAGTCAAACACCGGCATAAAATTATAGCAAATGCACTTAACACCGGCCTTACCCAGGCGGCGAACATTTTCGCAATAGTTGGCAATCAGCTCGGGAGCCTTGTCGGTGCCCAGCTTGATGTCCTCGGGAACGGGAACGCTCTCCACCACCTCGAACTCCAGGCCTTTATCCTCGGCTTTTTTCTTGAGAGCCAGGATGCTTTCCTCGCTCCAGACGCCGCCTGCCGGCACATCATATACCGCAGATACAATGCCTGTCATTGTGGGAATCTGGCGAATATGGTCCAACGTAACCGGATCGTTATCACCATACCAACGGAATGTCAGTTTCATGACAGTACCTCCTTATTCTTAGCTGCCAGCAGAAAAGTAATCGTTCTGCCGCAACTTTAATTTTATTATACTATACATTCTTCATAAATACATTGTTTATGACGACAAATGCCGATTTATATATTGCAAATATGCACATTATGTGGTACAATCTATGAGCAAAAGCACCAAATAAAGGGGGTATATCTGTGGCTTCGCTGTACACATATGAATATGAGGGGGGCTCTTATTCTCACTCTTTATCCCACCATCGTATATCTTCCCGATTTCACGCACACGACTTTTGCGAATTTTATTATTTTGTTTCCGGTCGCGGAAAATATCTGGTGGAAAGTACCGCCTACCCGTTACAACCCGGTACCGTTCTATTAATGCGTCCGGGCGAGGTACACACGCCGGAACTGCAATCGGATACACCTTACGAACGTATTGTTATCCAGTTCCGTGAAGAGGAGCTTTCCCCCATACCAGAACAACGGGAACGACTGATGAAGCCTTTTGTTCAACGGCCCTTGGGTATTTGGAATCAGTTTACATCTGAAGAATACGACAATACGTTTATTCAGCAGCTTTTTCAGTATATTGAGCGCAACGCCGGACCGCATGGCGCTCAGTCGTTAATTGCCACCATACTGCCGGTTATCATGAATGAAATGTGTCGCAGTTTTGCGCTGCGCGAAAACACCTTGCCCGAAGAGAACGACGCTCCCTCCCAGATCCAGAACATCATCACCTACATTAACGCTCACTTGTATGACGACCTGTCCTTGGATGACATCTGCAATCATTTCTATATCAGCAAGACCCAGTTAGGACGCTTATTCCGTTCCGCCACCGGCTCCACCACCTGGGATTATATTTTGATTAAACGACTCATTGAAGCTCGACGGCAAATACTGGTGGGGATTCCGGCGACACAAGCGGCCGCTAACTGCGGCTTTGGAGATTATTCTGCCTTCTTCCGTGCATACAAAAAGCGCTACCACGCATCCCCTGCAGCCGATCGCAACAACACCCTGCACCGGTAACTCTCACACAAAAAAATGCCTGCGTTGTTTGCAACGCAGGCATTTGTTTATTTCTCATACACTTGCGGTTTCAGTATACCAACATAAGGTAACGCCCGGTATTTTTCATTAAAATCCAGACCGTAACCAACCACAAATTCATCCGGAATCACGCAACCGACATAATCGGCATTAAACTCCACTTCACGACGACTGGGCTTATCCAGCAAGGTGCAGGTTTTTACGCTTTTGGCGCCCTTCAGCATCAGATACTTTGACAGATGGGACAAGGTGCGACCGCTGTCAATAATATCCTCTATAATGACAATATCGCAGCAGTCAATATCCTTTCGGTTTATGTCCAGCGCAATATGGATGTTGCCCGTGGTGGTGGTGCCGGAGCCGTAGGAGGATACCTTCATAAAATCGATCTCTACCGGCACGGTAATCTTCTTCATCAGTTCGCCCATAAACACCACGGAGCCCTTGAGGATACACAGCAACACCAGACGGCTGTCGGTGTGGCTATAATCCGCATCAAGCTGACCGGCCAGACGAGTAATGATTGCTTGCAGCTCCTCTTCCGAGAGCAATATACGTTCTACATCCGGATGCATTATCTTATCCCCTCTCAAAGCAAATCAGTTTTTCAGGCTCTGCATGGGTGCCGGAATACGGCCGCCGCGGTGGATGAACACTGCCGGAGAGGCTGTGTTCAGCGGCATTACCGGACCTTCGCCCAACAGACCGCCAAAGTTGAGTTCCTCCCCTACCTGCTTACCGATGGCCGGTATCACACGCACCGCCGTGGTCTTGGAATTGACCATACCAATGGCCGCTTCGTCAGCAATAATCGCAGAGATCACCTCGGCCGGTGTATCTCCGGGAATGTTGATCATATCCAGGCCAACCGAGCACACGGAGGTCATAGCCTCCAGCTTTTCAATGCTCAGACAGCCGCTGCGAGCCGCGTCGATCATACCGGCATCTTCGGTCACCGGGATAAAGGCACCAGACAGACCGCCCACGTGGGACGACGCCATAACGCCGCCTTTCTTGACCGCGTCGTTGAGCATGGCCAAGGTAGCGGTGGTGCCGTGGCAGCCGCACTGCTCCAGACCGATCTCCTCCAGAATATGTGCCACCGAATCGCCCACCGCCGGGGTAGGCGCCAGGGACAGATCTACAATGGCGAAGGGGGCATCCAGCCGCCGGGAAGCTTCCTGGGCAACCAACTGACCCATACGGGTGATCTTGAACGCCGTTTTCTTAATGATATCGGCTATTTCGGTCAGATTCTTATCCGGACCGGCCTTAGCCAATGCGGCACGCACCACACCGGGGCCGGAAACGCCTACGTTGATTACACGGTCCGGCTCACCAACGCCGTGAAAGGCACCGGCCATAAAGGGGTTGTCCTCCGGAGCGTTGCACAGCACCACCAGCTTAGCAGGTCCAATGCATCCACGATCTGCCGTACGCTCGGCTGCAGCACGTACCACACGACCCATCAACGCCACCGCATCCATATTGATGCCCGACTTGGTAGAGCCCACGTTGACCGAGGCACAAATATGATCGGTTACCGCCAGTGCTTCCGGGATAGCTTCTATCAGCTCTCGGTCACCGGCGGAAAAGCCCTTGTGTACCAAAGCGGAGAAACCGCCCAAGAAATTAACGCCGCAGGCGGTGGCCGCCCGTTCCAGCGTAAGCGCCAGTTTCACCGCATCTTTATGTTCACATGCCGCCAGAACAATGGCCGCCGGCGTGATGGAAATACGCTTGTTGACGATCGGGATGCCAAATTCCTTCTCAATAGACTCGCCGGTGCTGACCAGGTCCTTGGCGGAACGGGTGATCTTGTCATACACCTTCCGGCACATGGCATCCACCGAACTGTCACAGCAATCCAGCAAAGAAATTCCCATCGTGATGGTACGCACATCCAGGTTTTCGTCCTGAATCATGGTAATCGTTTCTAATATATCCTTTGTATTAATCATAAGTGGCTACCTCAAATCGTGTGCATGGCGTTAAAGATATCCTCGTGCATGCAATGAATAACCAGATGATTCTGCTTACCCAACGCATCCAACTCGTCCACCAATGCGGTAAACGGAATATCGCAACCATCTATCTCCACCAGCATGATCATAGCAAACATATCCTGCAAAATGGACTGGGTAACCTCTACCACGTTGATGTAGTGGTCACTACACACGCCGGACACCTTTGCCAAGATACCCACGGCATCCTTACCGACAACCGTAATCACTGCTCTCATATGTATAACTCCTTATCGATTTTTTGTTATCATACCATATTTTTTTAGATATGCAAAGGGTTTTGCGGTTATTTTTGAATATTTCTGTTTTAATGATGCATACTGGATTTGAGCACAGCCATCAAGAAGAAAGGAGATTTCCATTATGAATAAACTGGCTCTAATTATTACCATCATCGGGGCTTTGAACTGGGGCAGTATCGGGCTGTTTCAGTTTGATATCGTGGCATGGATTTTCGGCGGCGCCGGAACTCTGTTGGCACGTATCGTCTACACGGTGGTGGCCCTAGCCGGTCTGTGGTGCATCACCCTGCTCTTCCGGGACCGGGCAAAAGCGGATTAACCAAACGCAACAAGGGAGAAGACACCGGACAGTGGTGTCCTCTCCCTTGTTATTCTTTACGATGTTCCGAAAGATCTTATGGCATAGTGATATTTTTAATGTCGCAAAAGTGATATCATATTCGCCCTCACCTGTCCAAAGGACAATATTTTGTCGTACCTAAATATCACTGCGAAGCCATATCACTCGCCGCAGGCG
>JAZRMD010000034.1:0-5917 GCA_045647285.1 Acutalibacteraceae bacterium | reverse complement strand
TACCCCGGGCGGTCAAGTCACGGGCACCTCGGAAAGAGCCGTCGCCGCCGATAACCACTACGCCCTCAATACCGTGTCGACGGCAGGTGTCTACCGCTTTCTGCATACCTTCTTCGGTGCGGAATTCGGGGCTACGGGCGGTGTACAGTACCGTACCGCCGCGATGAATGATATCCGAAACCGTACGCAGGGTCATGGGAATCAACTCATCGTGAATAAGACCGTTATATCCACGCACCGAGCCGAACACTTCCATCCCCTCGTGCAAAGCCGAACGCACCACCGCACGCACCGCCGCATTCATGCCGGGGGCGTCGCCGCCGCTGGTGACTACAGCAATTTTTTTCATATAGCACTCTCTCCTTTTTGCTTGGTCGGGGGTTTTCGGGCCCATTTCCTATAATACCCCATTTTCACCTTTCTATTGTATCTTGCCGGTTTCTCTATGACAATGGATTTTTTTACCTCCGAAATGGATTTTTGTTGCATCGTTCGCGCCCATTAGGTAAAAATTTCTGACATAATTTGATAAAGTTAACTAAAAAACCTTTACAAGGCACCTGTTTTTTAGTATAATAACAGCATAAATGGCGATGGTTCACAGTATAATGGACCATCAAGGAGGTTTTGCATATGAAAAAAGGCACCATCATCACCATTGGACGTCAGTGCGGCAGCGGTGGTCACGAGGTGGGGAAAAAACTGGCCGAGAAGTTAGGGGTCCCTTTCTACGACCGGGAGTTGTTGCGTTTGGCCGCCGAGCAAAGCGGCCTAGCACCGGAAAATTTTGATATGTACGATGAGGTGCCCACCAACAGTCTGTTGTATTCCCTGTCCCTGGGCAATTACGGTATGGCCATGGGACAGTACGATATGCCCATACACCAGAAGGTGTTTTTGGCGCAGTTTGACACCATTCAGAATTTGGCGGACAAGGGAGAGAGCTGCGTTATCATTGGCCGTTGCGCCGATTATGCTCTGGCTAAGCGTGAACAGGTGATCCGTGTGTTTTTGTACGCCGACCCGAAGGCGCGTACGGAGCGTCTGGTACAGCAATACGCGGACTTAAATCCCAAGAAGGCTGCCGACCAGATGGTCAAGACGGATAAACGCCGGGCCGCCTATCACAACTTTTACGCCGATACCCGTTGGGGCAATCCGGAAGGATATGACCTGATGGTGGATTGTCTTAAGACCGGCATAGACCGTACGGTGGACCTGATAGCCACCTATGCCAATCTGCGTTTCTCCGATGAATAATCATAAAAGCAACAGGCTTCTGGGCCTGTTGCTTTTTTCTTGATAACAGACTCTTGACTTTTTATAGCCACTATGGTATATATTTAAGGAAAAGACTATGAAGGAGCCAGTAACACACGGAAGCGGTCTTCACAGCGAGTCGGGGACGGTGTAAGCCCGACGATGTACCCACGTGTGCGAATATCCCTCCGGAGTTGCCGATCCAACGAGCCACGGGCTTCAGTAGATGCGGACGGTGTTCCCCCGTTACCGGGAAGGCGTATGACAGTACGTACCAGATGGGTGGTATTACGAAGTTGTATCTTCGTCCCGTTTGAGGGGCGGAGATTATTTTTTTAGGAGGTTATCAAATGTACCGTAAAGTACCGACCAATATGAACTTTGTGGAACGGGAACAAGGCGTTCTGCAATTCTGGACGGATAACGATGTGTTCCGTCGGAGTATGGACAGCCGTAAGCAGGGGGATACCTATACCTTCTATGACGGCCCTCCTACCGCTAACGGTAAGCCGCACATCGGTCACGTGCTGACCCGTGTTATCAAGGATATGATTCCCCGGTACCATACGATGAAAGGACAGATGGTTCCCCGTAAGGCCGGTTGGGATACCCACGGTCTGCCGGTGGAACTGGAAGTAGAAAAACTGCTGGGTCTGGACGGCAAAGAGCAGATCGAAGAATACGGTCTGGAGCCGTTTATCCAGAAGTGTAAGGAAAGCGTCTGGAAGTACAAAGGAATGTGGGAGGAGTTCTCCGGCATCGTAGGCTTCTGGGCGGATATGGACGACCCTTACGTGACCTATCACGACAATTATATTGAGTCGGAGTGGTGGGCCCTCAAGCAGATCTGGGACAAGAAACTGCTGTACAAGGGCTTTAAGATCGTGCCTTACTGCCCCCGTTGCGGCACCCCTCTGTCCAGCCATGAGGTGGCACAGGGGTATAAGAGCGTCAAGGAGCGCTCCGCCATTGTCCGCTTTAAGGTGGTAGGGGAGGACGCTTGGTTCCTGGCGTGGACCACCACCCCCTGGACTTTGCCGTCCAACGTGGCATTGTGCGTCAACCCCAAGGAGAATTACTGCAAGGTGAAGGCCGCCGACGGTCACACCTACTATATGGCAGAGGCCCTTCTGGACCGTGTGCTGGGTAAGTTGGCTACGGACAACACCCCGGCGTACGAGGTGCTGGAAACCTGCAAGGGTGCCGATCTGGAGCATAAGGCGTACGAGCCCCTGTTTGCCTGCGCCAAGGCGGTGGCGGACAAACAGCATAAGCAAGGCTTCTTTGTGACCTGCGACAGCTACGTTACCATGACCGACGGTACCGGCATCGTGCATATTGCGCCTGCCTTCGGTGAAGACGATGCGCAGGTGGGCCGCAAGTACGACCTGCCCTTCGTACAGTTGGTGGACGGCGCCGGTCACATGACCGAGGACACCCCCTTTGCCGGTCTGTTTGTCAAGGACGCAGACCCCAAGGTGCTGGTAGACCTGGAGGGCCGTGGTCAGTTGTTTGACGCACCCAAGTTTGAGCACGATTATCCCTTCTGTTGGCGTTGCGACACCCCCCTCATCTACTATGCCCGGGAGTCTTGGTTTATCAAGATGACAGCGGTGCGTGAGGACCTTATTCGCAACAATAATACCGTTAACTGGATTCCCGAGAGCATCGGTAAGGGTCGCTTTGGCGACTGGTTGGAGAACGTGCAGGATTGGGGTATCAGCCGCAACCGTTACTGGGGTACCCCCCTCAATATCTGGGAGTGTTCCTGCGGTCATCAACACGCCATCGGCAGCCGGGAGGAACTGCGGCAGATGTCCGACAACTGCCCGGAGAACGTGGAGTTGCACCGTCCGTTTATTGACGAGGTTACTCTGCGTTGTCCCGAATGCGGCGGCGTTATGAAGCGTGTTCCCGAGGTCATTGACTGTTGGTTTGATTCCGGCGCTATGCCCTTTGCCCAGCATCACTATCCTTTTGAAAATGCGGACTTGTTCGAGCAACAGTTCCCGGCGGACTTTATTTCCGAGGCGGTGGACCAGACCCGTGGTTGGTTCTATTCTTTGATGGCCATTTCCACCCTGTTGTTTAACAAAGCGCCGTTTAAGAACGTCATTGTGCTTGGCCACGTGCAGGATGAAAACGGCCAGAAGATGTCCAAGTCCAAGGGCAACGCCGTAGACCCTATGGAAGCGTTGCAGACCTACGGTGCCGACGCCATTCGCTGGTATTTCTACTCCAATTCCGCCCCGTGGCTGCCCAACCGATTCCACGGTAAGGCGGTGCAGGAGTGTCAGCGTAAGTTCCTGAGTACCTTGTGGAACACCTACGCATTCTTTGTGCTGTATGCCAATATTGACGGTTTTGACTCCACCAAATACACGCTGGAGTATGACAAATTACCGGTGATGGATAAGTGGGTGCTGTCCCGTCTTAACAGCACCGTCCGTGCCGCCGACGACCATCTGGCCAACTACCGTATCCCGGAGACGGCCCGTGTACTGGAAGACTTTGTGGACGAACTGAGTAACTGGTACGTGCGCCGTAGCCGTGAGCGTTTCTGGGCCAAGGGGATGGAGCAGGACAAGGTTAACGCGTATATGACCCTGCATACCGCGCTGGTGACCATCGCGAAAGCGTCTGCCCCCCTCATTCCCTTTATGGCGGAGGATATTTATCGCAATCTGGTGTGCAGCGACGACGCTTCTGCCCCCATCAGCGTACATCTGTGCGATTATCCCACCGTCAACGAGGCGTATATTGACACTGCGTTGGAGTCCACTATGGATGCGGTGGTGCAGATCGTAGTGCTGGGCCGTGCCGCCCGTAACGGCGCCGCCTGTAAGAATCGTCAGCCTCTGGGCAAGATGTTCATACAGATGGACGGTGACCTGGACCAAGCCGGCGTAGCCATTATTGCGGATGAGCTTAACATCAAATCGGTGGAGAAGGTGGCTGACGCCTCTGCCTTTATGAGTTATTCCTTTAAGCCTCAGCTAAAGACGGTGGGCCCCAAGTATGGTAAGCAACTGGGTGAGATCCGTACAGCGTTGGCGGAACTGGACGGCAATGCCGCCAAGGCGCAGTTGGATGCCACCGGTGCTATTGCCTTGGCTCTGCCCAGCGGCAACGTGACCCTGTATACCGAAGATTTGCTCATCGATACGGTGCAGACCGCCGGCTATTACACCGTTGCCGACCGGGGTATCACCGTGGCGTTGGATACCCAACTGACGGAGGAACTGATCGAAGAAGGCTTTGTCCGTGAGGTGGTCAGCAAATTGCAGACCATGCGTAAGGAAGCCGGCTTTGAGGTAATGGACACCATTACGGTGTACGTGTCCGGCAACGACAAGGTGCAGGCCGTGATGGAGTCCAACAAGACTTCTCTGTTGCAGGATGTAATGGGTACTGCCCTGGTAGGCGGCACCACCGCCGGATATGTCAAAGAATGGGATATCAACGGCGAACAGGTTACCTTGGCGGTGGAAAAGAACTAAACCTTTCCACTTGCAATTTTCGTCAAAAAGGTGTATACTACAAACAGAAAGGTGGTTATAACAATGGTGGTTACTAAGTTAAGTCTTATCGGCGATATTCTGGATGCCGACCGTGCGACGGCTCCTTATTTCCTGGAGATGGGGATGCATTGTCTGGGTTGTCCCTCTGCCCGTGGCGAGAGCCTGGAGCAGGCCTGCGCTGTTCACGGTGTTAACGTGGACGAACTGGTTGACAAGCTCAACAAGCATTTCGGTAACTGATCAAACGGCTGGTGAGAGGATACTTTCACCGGCCGTTTTCTCCATGAGGTACACTATGCAAGAATTGGATAAACGTTTACAAGCGGTGGCGTCCTTTGTGCGCCCCGGTAGCCGGGTGGCGGATATCGGCACAGACCACGCCTATCTGCCGGTATGGTTGGTACGGCATGGGGTCTGTCCCGGTGCTATTGCATCCGACCTGAACGCCGGCCCCTTGCGTACCGCCCACGGCACGGTGGAGTCTGCCGGGCTTATCGACCGTATCGCTCTGCGATTGGGTAACGGTCTGGATACGGTGCGTCCGGGTGAAGTGGAGGATATCGTGATAGCCGGTATGGGGGGCGAAACCATCGCATCTATACTGGATGCCGTTCCTTGGGTCAAGGATGGAGCGTTGCAACTGATATTACAACCTATGACCCGGGCAGAGGACCTGCGCCGGTGGTTGCTGTACAACGGCTTCACCGTAGACCGTGAGTGCCTTGTTCGGGACGGACGGCGGCAGTATACCGTGTTGGTAGCTCATTATACCGACAGTGCGCCCCCGGACGACGTTCTGCCGGTGTACGCCGGATTTTTCTCTGTGGAGGAAGGACGGCCGTATCGGGAACAGATGGCGGCCCATCTTGTCCGCTGTGCTGAGGGCCTTGCCCGTTCAGGGGATATGGAAGAAGCCACCCACCTGCGGAATATAGCGGATAGATTGCTCAAGATATAATATAAGCGCCGACGGGTATATCCGTCGGCGCTTTCTTTTAGGTAAACTGCGCATTGTACAAGGTGCTGTAAAAACCGCCTTGCTGCATCAACTGGTCGTGGGTACCGGCTTCGGTGATAACGCCGTCTTGCAGCACCAGTATCTTGTCCGCATTTTGTATGGTGGACAGCCGGTGGGC
>JAZRMD010000033.1:0-2389 GCA_045647285.1 Acutalibacteraceae bacterium | reverse complement strand
GCCACACTGATCTCGTTGACACGAGGCAACGGGTGCATAATGCACAGGTCCGGCTTGGCGTTTTCCAGCTTCTTGGGTTGCAGAATGTAGCTGTCCTTAAGCCGCAGATAATCTTCCTCGTTAAAGAACCGTTCCCGTTGTACCCGGGTCATATACAGAATATCCAGTTGGGGCATCGCTTCGCCCAGGTCGGTGGTCTGGGTATAGGGGATGCCGTTCTTTTGCAGAACGTCCTTCTTAATGTAACTGGGAAGTTTTAACTCCTCAGGAGAAATCAGCACAATCTTAATGCCCGTATACCGGGACAGGGCGTGGATCAGAGAGTGGACGGTACGCCCAAACTTCAGGTCACCGCAAAAGCCCACCGTTAAATCGGTGAAGCGACCCTTTTCCCGATGAATGGTCAGCAGGTCTGCCAAGGTCTGGGTAGGGTGACAATGACCGCCGTCGCCGGCATTGATGACCGGCACCGAGGCGTTGTTGGCCGCCACCAGCGCTGCGCCCTCCTTGGGGTGCCGCATAGCGATAATGTCCGCATAACAGCTAATGGTCTTGGCGGTGTCCGCCAGGCTCTCGCCCTTGGCGGCGGAGGAACTGTTGGCCTCCGAAAAGCCGATGACGTTGCCGCCCAGTTCGTACATAGCCGCCTCAAAGCTCAACCGGGTACGGGTGGACGGCTCAAAGAACAGGGTGGCCAGTTTTTTGCCCCGGCAACGGTCGGCATAGGCCTCCGGGTGGACCATAATGTCGTTGGCGGTGGCAATCAGGTCATCCAGCTCCGCCGCCGACAGGTCCACAATGTCGATAAGACTTCTCATATCTTCGCCCCATTCACAGCAAGATAGTTCTTGATCCGGGTCACGTTTTCCTCGTTAGCCGGGTCCTCTTCCAGATAGGCAATGATGTCGTACACGTCCACCACCGAGTAGACGGGGAAGCCAAACTCCTCCTCCACCTCGGCCATAGCGGACTTGTCCGTCTTGCCCTTTTCCTTGCGGTCCACCATCACGAAGGTGGCGGCCACCTTGACCCCCTCCAGAGAGGACAGGTTGGCCATACTCTCCCGAATGGCCGTACCGGCGGTGATCACGTCTTCCACGATGACCACGTCCTCACCGGCGGTGGGCACGTAACCCACGAAGATGCCGCCTTCGCCGTGGTCCTTGGCCTCCTTGCGGTTAAAGAAGAAGGGCACGTCCAGGCCCTCCTTGGCCAGGGCGATGGAGGAGGACACCGCAATGGAGATACCCTTGTAGGCCGGGCCGTACAGGACGGTGCGCCGGTTGCCCACCTTCTCGAGATACGCTTTGGCATAGAACTCGCCCAGCTTCTTGATCTGCTCACCGGTCTTAATGTCCCCGGCATTGATAAAGTAAGGAATCTTACGGCCACTCTTGGCGGTAAAATCGCCAAACTTCAGCACGCCGGCACCTTGCAAGAACTGGATAAACTCTCTCTTGTAACTTTCCATAACCCTATCCTCCCGTGTTAATCACAAAATTCCGCCACACAACGCTCATAGGCCGCCACCGGGTCCTCGGCGGCGGTGATGGGACGGCCCACCACAATGTAATCCGAGCCGATCTTCTTGGCCTCGGCCGGGGTCATTACACGCTTCTGGTCACCCACGTCCCCGTCGGCAAACCGGACGCCGGGTGTGATGGTGAGAAAATCGTTGCCGCAGGTGTCGTGCACCTTACCGGCTTCCAGCGGAGAACACACCACGCCGTCCAGACCGGCCTTTTTGGCGTTGGCGGCATAGTGCATCACCACCCGGTCAATGGGCTCCTTGATGAGCAGGTCTTGCTCCATGCTCTCCTGGTCGGTGGAGGTCAGTTGGGTCACCGCAATGAGCAGAGGACGGGTGCCATCGGGACGGGTCAGGCCCTCAATGGCGGCCTCCATCATCCGGCAGGTGCCGCCGGCGTGCAGGTTGGTGATATCCACGTCCAGACCGGACAGGACACTCATCGCCTTCTTGACGGTGTTGGGAATATCGTGCAACTTGAGGTCCAGAAAGATCTTGTGACCCCGTTTCTTGATTTCCTTGACAATGGCCGGGCCTTCGGCGTAAAACAGCTCCATACCAATCTTAACAAAAGGCTTACGCCCGGTAAACTTATCCAAAAACGCAAACACCTGCTGGGCGCTGGAAAAGTCACAGGCAACGATAACGTCCTTACCCATTACTGAACCCCTCCTATAATATCGCTTAAGTTCTCTATGCCGTAGCGGTCCATCACCGCCGGCAGGTCCCGGATAATATCCCGGCACACGTACGGGTCTACCAGATTGGCCGCACCCACCTCTACGGCGGTGGCACCGGCCAACATCATCTCGATAACGTCCTCGGCGGTGGCAACGCCGCCCATACCCACCACCGGAATGG
>JAZRMD010000032.1:0-3755 GCA_045647285.1 Acutalibacteraceae bacterium | reverse complement strand
TCCTCCATGTGGGGACAGACCGGTGGCTCCTGCGAGGTGCATTATTCGGCGGCTAAGGCCGGACTTATTGGCTTGACCAAGGCGCTTGCTAAGGAAGTAGGACCGTCCGGCATAAGGGTAAACTGTGTAGCCCCCGGTGTTATTGACACCGATATGATGCGGACGTTTGATGAGGAGACCCGTCGCAGTTTGGCGGAGGAAACGCCGTTGATGCGACTTGGAACGGTGCGTGACGTTGCGGATACGGTAGCGTTTCTATTGTCGGATAAAGCGTCGTTTATCACCGGCCAGGTGATTGCGCCTAACGGCGGTATTGTGATATGATATAGGAGGAATATACAGATGATTGCGATTGCTTGTGACCACTCGGCGTTAGAATTGAAGAGAGAAATTGAAAAACTGTTGGAGGACCGTGGCCTTGCGTACAAGGATTTCGGTACCGATACGACGGATAGTTGTCACTATCCCATCTACGGTTATCGTGCCGCCAAAGCCGTTGCTGACGGAGAATGCGACCGGGGTATTGTCATCTGCGGCACCGGTATCGGTATGTCCTTGGTTGCCAATAAGGTGAAAGGCATCCGTTGCGCTCTGTGCGGTGACCCGTATTCCGCCAAGATGACCCGGGCTCATAATGACGCCAATATGTTGGCTCTGGGTGCCCGGGTAACCGGCGTGGAAGTGGCTCGTATGATTGTCGAGATGTGGTTGGATACCCCCTTTGAGGGCGGTCGCCACCAGACCAGAGTAGATATGATTGCTGCTATTGAAAACGGACAGTCCCCCGAATGACCGAGGTAATTTTATGAAAAAAACCACAAAGAACAACTTTAAAAAAGCCGGCGGCGTTTGGGTGCGTGTGCTGTCTTCTACAGTGCTGTGCTTTTTCTTGTACTTCACCCTGATATTCATCGTCAATATGTTTTCCCGTACAGAAGTGGGATACCGGGTCGTACAGACAGACGAGGCCGGAGAGCGTACCATTATATCGGAGCACCACTATACGGTAGATGAGGATCCGGCAGTGGAGATTGAATTGCCGGAGGGTCAGACTCGAGAGCCCATTACCGAAGGGCTGTCGGCTATCGGTACCAACGTATTCAATGCGATTGTGTTGGTGCTGATGTTGATTACGGTTGGTGTGTTTCCATACAATGTGCTGTGGAAACTGGGCAGTAAAGATCGCAATAAAGTCCGTTATGGCCGCAAAAAGGA
Organism: Acutalibacteraceae bacterium; assembly: GCA_045647285.1. GTDB lineage: Bacteria > Bacillota > Clostridia > Oscillospirales > Acutalibacteraceae > UBA5905. The sequence goes on along the minus strand of JAZRMD010000032.1, from coordinate 2,540 downwards.
AGATCTTTTGCGCGGACTTAAGATAGGCGCAATAGCGAACGCCCCTTCCTTTGTTATGTACTTGTTGCTCATATTGGCTAAGTACCAATTGATTTTCCCGCAGTATTTCACCCTGTTCCGTTATCCGCACATGCCGTATTTGCCGTACATTAACTGGGTATGTCCTGCGTACAGTGCGGCAGAGATCTCCTGGCCCTCTATGGTGGCTCTGTTCCTACCTATGCTGTTTGTTCCGGCGGTCTGCACGGTTGGTTATATCCTGGGTTACCGTGAGTTCTCGGTGTTGGAGAAACTGATGTATCGCACTAAGAAGCAGCCGAACAACGACGAGGAGATCTAATAACGCATATTATCGGTGACTCATTTCATACGATGGTATGAGGTGAGCAGACTTGTTTTATCAAAGAGTGTTATTGTGGATAAACTTATCCGTGGCAGCGTTGCTTCTGGCGTTAATGTTGACGTTGACCTATACGTGGACAACGGACGTACCATCCGCTACTATGCCTATTTTGATTGATCCGGGGCACGGTGGGGAAGACGGCGGCGCTGTTGCGGATGACGGCACTTTAGAAAAAAATATCAACCTGGCTATTTCGCTGAATTTGCGTGATATGCTGTGGATATGCGGTTATGACGTGATGATGACAAGGGATACGGATATATCCATCCACGATGCATCCGCTACCACCATACGTGACAAGAAACACAGCGATATGCGCAATCGACTGGAGCTTTACGAAAAATCGGCGGTGATTCTCTCTATACACCAAAATCGTTTTTCTGTTCCTAAGTATAAGGGGGCGCAGGTGTTTTATTCTAAGGCGAGTGAACACCTGGCCAAATCGATACAAGCCAGTATTGTTACACATTTACAGCCAGACAACAACCGTCAAGTCAAGGCGGCTACCGATGGTATATTTTTGTTATATCATACCACAAGACCGGCCGTGTTAGTGGAATGTGGATTTTTATCCAATCCCCAGGAATGTGACGACCTGAACAAGCAACCATACCGTCAGCAATTGGCGTTGTCGGTCTTGGAAGGCTACGTTCGGTCTATCTATGAAGGAGGTGGCGATGATGTCTCCCAAAGCAAAGACCGTGTATGAGTGCGGTGAATGTGGCTCGGAGTTTACCAAATGGTACGGGAGATGCCCTAACTGCGACGCATGGAATAGTGTCAGTGAAAAAGTGCAGATAACCGTCACCCCCTTGGCAACAGGGCAGATTCGTCGCGGCGTGGTGCAGAAGATTCATGAGATCGACCCTGGAGGACAGGTGCGATACGGCACCGGTATGGCAGAGTTGGACCGGGTGTTGGGTGGCGGTATTGTCCGTGGAGGTCTGATGCTTATCGGAGGCGACCCGGGTATCGGTAAATCCACGTTGCTGTTGCAGATATGCGCTCATTTGGGTGTTGATAAAAAAATACTGTACGTATCCGGAGAGGAGTCGGAAGGTCAAATTAAGCTGCGTTCCGACCGTTTGCACGTTGCCGGTAATAATCTGTATGTTCTCTGTGAGAACGATATGGACACCGTACTGCAGGCTGTACGGGACGAAGAGCCGGATATTTTGATTATTGATTCCATTCAGACTATGAATCTGGCGGAGATATCTTCTGCATCCGGTAGCGTGGCACAGGTGCGAGAATGCACCTCTGCTGTTATGCGCACCACCAAGCAACTGGGCATCCCTACCTTCATCGTGGGACACGTCAACAAGGATGGTGCTATTGCAGGCCCCAAGGTGATGGAACATATCGTAGATTGTGTTCTGTACTTTGAGGGAGACCGCCATTCCAGTTATCGGTTGCTCCGATGTGTGAAAAACCGTTACGGCTCCACCAATGAGATTGGTGTGTTCGAAATGGGGGAGTCTGGTCTGGTGGAGGTGGAAAATCCTTCGCAGATGCTGCTCTCCGGCAGACCGCTGAACGTCAGCGGTGCCTGTGTTGCGTGTACCATTGAAGGTACACGCCCCATGTTGGCAGAGGTGCAGGGCTTGGTATCGCCGACTGGGTTTGGTAATCCCCGACGAATGTCCACCGGTTTTGATAATAACCGTCTGGCGTTGATCCTGGCGGTGTTAGAGAAGCGAGCCGGGTATTTTTTCTCCAATCTGGATACATATGTGAACGTGGTGGGCGGTCTATGGTTGGACGAGCCTGCGGTAGATCTGCCGGTAGCGATTGCGCTGATATCCGGGTTGAAGGATACGGTCATACCGGCCCAGAACGTGGCCATTGGTGAGATCGGTCTGACTGGAGAAATTCGGGCAGTATCCAACATCGACCTGCGTATCAGCGAAGCCGCACGATTGGGTTTTACCCGTGTCATTGTACCATATCACAGCTTAAAATCGGTCACCCCACGTTCTGGCATTACCGTGGTGGGGGTGCATACGATTCGTGAGGCATATGAGGAGATGCAGGTGAAAAATGAGTAAGCAAAAGGGGTCCCGTATTTTCCGTGAAAGATGGTTGTGGACGTTTGCTTGCGTATTTACGGTCTTGGTGTTTGCGTTGGTTATCTACC
>JAZRMD010000031.1:0-2176 GCA_045647285.1 Acutalibacteraceae bacterium | reverse complement strand
AGCTGGAAGGCGAGTTGAACCCCTCTTCTGAGATCAAGATGCACCTGCGTGTGTACCGCGACCGCCCGGACGTCAACGCTGTGGTACACGCCCATCCCCCTGTGGCTACTGCTTTTACCGTGGCCGGTGTACCGCTGGACCAGTACATACTGCCTGAGGCGGTGCTGACCATCGGCAGCGTTCCTACCTGCGAATACGGCACCCCCTCCACTATGGAGATTCCGGATTCTCTGGCGCCGTACATTGAGGATCACGACGCTTTCCTGCTGAAGAATCACGGCGCTTTGACGGTGGGCAACACCTTGACCCGTGCCTTTTTCACCATGGAAGAGGTGGAGTTTAACGCCATTATTTGCAAGCATGCACGCGAACTGGGTGCTGTACAGGAGATCCCTTACGAGCAGCTGCTCAAGCTCATGGACCTGCGCATTAAGATGGGACTTCCCGGCCGTCACCCCGGTTGCGATAATCACGACAACTAATGCTTTTATTAAGAAAAAACGTCGCTTGTTGCGGCGTTTTTTCTTTACATTTTTTGTGGTTGTGCTATAATTGGACAGATAAAGGATAGAAAGGAGGTCATCCCGTGACCCGTCTATATTTTATTCGCCACGGACAGAGCGAGGCCAACCTGACAGGCCGTTTTGCTGGTCATTCGGATTTTCCTCTTACGGAATTAGGAAAACGACAAGCACAATACACCGCAGATTACGTAAAGCAAAACCGCTTTACAGTCGTATATACTAGTGATTTATCTCGTGCTGCCGAGACTGGTCGTGCCGTGGCTGAATTGTTGGACATTCCGCTGGTGACCGATGCGAGATTACGGGAGATCTACGCTGGTGAATGGGAAGGACGCACCTTTGATGAGCTGCAGGATCATCCGGATTTTCGTGTGTGGCGTCAGCAGATAGGTATATCCCGGTGTACCGGCGGTGAATCGGTGGCAGAGTTGCAGGTACGTGTCCGTGAAGCGGTGGAATCCATTGTAAAAGCGCACCCCGGACAGACGGTGTGTATCGCCACCCACGCCACCGCTATTCGGGTGATGGAATGCCTGTGGACGCAAACGCCTTTAGAGCAGATGCACACCATACCGTGGGTGAACAACGCTTCGGTAACGATAGTGGAGTATGACAGTCATATGCATGGACGGTTGGTGTCCCGGGATGAACATCAGCACCTATCCAGTGTGTTTTCCTCTTTGCCCAACAATGTTTAATGAGTATTTGCCCCGTTATTGGCGCCATTGTGCCAAAACGGGGCTTTTTTTGCCGAAAAACTGAAAATTGCTGTTGAATAATCCGCATAGTAATGCTAAAATAACTATATATATCTAAATTGAGGGAGGGGTAAGCTGTGCTTCCAAAACAATGGCAACTATCACAACCGGATAAGACGTTAGCTGCCGAGTTGGCGGAAAGCTGTGAATTGCATCCCTTCCTGTCGCTGTTATTGACCTCTCGCAAGATCGACAGTCCGGAAGAAGCACTTTCCTTCTTGACTGGCTCCGAAGAAGAGTGCGACCCCTATGATTTTGTCGATATGGACAAGGCGGTGGAACGCATCCGTGTGGCCCTTGATCGCCAGGAGAAGATATTGGTCTTTGGCGACTACGATGTGGACGGTATCACCGCAACAGTATCGTTGTATACCTATCTCAAGGACAAGGGCGCTGATGTGACGTACAAGATTCCCTTGCGTGACGATGGGTACGGTATGCATGAGGCGGATATTGATAAGGCGGCCGCTGACGGTGTGCGGTTGATCATTACCGTAGATACCGGTATCTCATTGGGAGAAGAGGTGCAACGAGCCGCCGACGCCGGTATGGATATGGTCATTACCGACCATCATCAGCCGCCGCAAAACTTGCCCAAGGCCGTAGCGGTGGTGGACCCTCACCGGGAAGACTGTGGTAGTCCCTGCAAGGAGTTTGCCGGTGTTGGTGTGGCCTTTATGCTTCTGTGTGCGTTGGAGGGTGACGGAGAGCGCATCTTTAACGCCTATGGTGATCTGCTGGCGTTGGGTACGTTGGCGGACGCTGTGTCACTACAGGGATTTACCCGTGACCTGACACGGCGTGGTATGGCCTGTCTTAACACCAGTAAGCGTCCCGGTCTGGTGGCGTTGCGGCAGATTGCCGGATGCGACAAGACGGATATGACCGCAGCCA
>JAZRMD010000030.1:0-14505 GCA_045647285.1 Acutalibacteraceae bacterium | reverse complement strand
TGTGATGAAATTGTCTTCCTAAGTCCGCTTGGCCTCCGACTTTACCCTACGCCGCCGCCCGGCAACAGGCGGTAGCGCAGGTGTACGGGCAAGAACTGGCCGGGTTGTTAGAACACCCCAATAACACCTTGGGACTGTCGTACATCCGGGCCATCCGGCAACAAGGCGCTCCTTGGGACGTACTTACCGTACAGCGCCGAGGAACGGCCCATCACGACCATACCGTCCGAGACGGATTTGCCTCTGCCGGACTGTTGCGCCAATGGATACGGCAAGGAAACGTAGAGGATGCTGCCGCCTGTATGCCTGAGGCCACAGCGGATATCTTACGTCGGGCTATTGCGGACGGACATGCCCCCGGCGATCCCACCCAGTTGCAGGAAACCTTACCAGCCTATCTACGGATGATGACCGCCGAAGAAATGCAGACACTCCCCTATTTGTCAGAAGGGTTGCATAACCGTCTGTATCGGGTCAGTCGGGTAGCCGCTACCTACCAGGACTTGTTAGACGGGTTACAGACCAAGCGGTATCCCACCGCCCGTCTGCGCCGTCTGTTATGGGCGGCTATGCTCCGCATACCGGCCCATCTGCCTCAAACTCTCCCCCCGTACGTGCGGATACTGGGTATGAATGACCGGGGACGGGAGATCCTGGCCGCCGCCAAGCCTACCCTGCCGTTGTTGACCAGGCCCAAACAACTGACCGGTATGAGCGAGGAGGCCAACCGGGTATTCCAACTGGAACAACGGGCCACCGATCTGCACGGACTCTCCCTGCCCCGTCCTCTGCCCTGCGGCACCGACCTGACGGTGAAATTACACCATAATTCCGGCTGATTTTGTGTACAGAACCCCATTGACACTGTTTTTTCCATATGGTATCATTAAGATGCAGTATGGTAAAAACAGGAGGTATCGATCATGCCCCGTTATGAAGAAGCAAAAGCCATGTACGCCCGGTTGGGCGTTGACACCGACGCAGTGCTGGAGCGCCTGCAAAACGTGACGGTTTCCATCCATTGTTGGCAAGGGGACGACGTTATCGGCTTTGACGGAGATGAGGAGCTATCCGGCGGCATCCAGACTACCGGCAACTATCCCGGCACGGCCACCACGCCAGAGCAACTGATGGCCGACTTTGACAAGGCGATCTCTCTAATACCCGGCAAAAAGAAGCTCAACTTACACGCCTGCTATGCCATTATGACCCCCGGTGAACACGTGGACCGGGATAAGATCGGCCCTAAGCAGTTTGCTCCCTGGGTACAGTTTGCCAAGGAACGGGGTATGGGCCTGGACTTTAATCCCACTTTCTTCTCCCATACGATGGTCAAAAACAACCTGACCCTGTCCTCTCCCGACGAGGACGTGCGTCACTTCTGGGTGGAGCATGGTAAACGCTGTCTGGAGATTGCGGAATACTTTGCCAACGAGACCGGCGTCCCCTGTGTGGTCAACTACTGGATCCCCGACGGCTACAAGGATATTCCTGCCGACCGTATGGGTCCCCGTGCCCGGTTTAAGCAGTCTATGGACGAGATCCTGTCCGTTCCCTACGACAAGAGCAAGGTATACGTAACCATGGAATCCAAGGTGTTTGGCATCGGCATGGAAAGCTACACCGTGGGATCGGCAGAATTCTGCTTGAGCTATGCCGGTCACAAGGGTATCACCCCCTTGATGGACAACGGTCACTACCATCCCACCGAAGCGGTGTCCGATAAGATCGCCTCTCTTCTGCTGTTCCACCACAAGATCGCTCTGCATATTACCCGTCCCGTCCGCTGGGACTCCGACCACGTGGTGCTGTTTGACGATGAGACCAAGGAGATCGCCAAGGAGATCGTCGCCCACGACGCATTGGACCGGGTATTTATCGCCACCGACTACTTTGATGCTTCCATCAACCGCATCTCCGCTTGGATCACCGGTGTGCGCAGCGTACAGAAGGCGTTGCTCAACGCTCTTCTCCAGCCTCACAGCGAAATGAAAGCGTTGCAGAACGCCCACAACACCACCAAACTGATGGTGCTTCAGGAGGAACTAAAGACCATGCCCTTTGGGGACGTATGGAACGAGTATCTGCGGCGGTGCGACGTACCGGCGGATTATCTGACCCCCGTACTGGAATACGAAAAGAACGTGTTGAGCGTTCGCTGATGCAACATACAAAAACCGGCTCACAGTATCACTCACTGTGAGCCGATTTTTCTCTCTGTTCCACAAACCAACGGTCCCCATCCAGAAACAGATAGGTCTGCTGTCCCCGGATACGACAGGTGTATCGCAGACCGCATCCGCCGGCCTTAAGGGCGGCGGCCGGACGCACGTCCAACACCCGATCCACCTCATACACCGTCCCATCCTGCCAACGCACCGACAGGGGCACCACACCGCCGTCCGGGGAAAAAGCGGCGGTGACTTCCACGTATACTTTACAGCTCATCATTCACCTCTACCCTGCCGGAAAATCCGGTGGGATGCACCGTATGGCTTTCGTACAGACTTAAGCCGACCATGTCCGGGTCCGACAGCACCACCGCCCGACGCACACAACCGTCGCCAAAGCGCTTCTTAAGCGCATCCACCGTTCTATCTAAGGTTTCTCTTTTTTCTCTGCCGGCGCTGTCCAGCATATCCAACTGACAAGGGATCGTATCCGGCTCTAAGCCGGATAATCCCAACGTCAGACTGCGTAACGGCTTACCCCAACGGTATTTACGGCGCAATAGCGCCAATCCTTCCCGTAAAATATCCTCGGTAGACTGAACGTAATGGTCCAGCGTAACCCGAAACCCGTGGGTAACCAAGGTGTTATCCCGTATCTGCAGTTCCACCGTCTTGCCCACCAGATGTTGCTCTCGCAGACGGCGTCCCACGCTCTCGGCCAATACGCACAGCACCACACGGGCCTCCTGCTCATCGGTCACATCCCGTGGCGTGGTCATACCGTTGCTGACCGATTGCACCGCCGCCTCCTGCCCAGCCGGAATAACCGGCTGACAGTCCCGACCGTTGGCCATGGCATGAAGCATGGGGCCCCACTTGCCCAGCAACGCCGTCAGTAAAGCAACGGGAGCACACGCTACGTCGCCGATGGTGTACAGATACCGGCTGTGTAGCTTACGGGCGGTGGCTCTGCCCACATACAGCATATCCTCTATGGGCAAAGGCCACACCAACTGCCGGTAATTGTCCCGGGAGAACACGGTAACGGCGTCCGGCTTCTTATAATCGCTACCCAGCTTGGAAAAAGTCTTGTTAAAACTGACGCCCACGCTGACCGTGATACCCAGTTCTTCTTTGATCCGGCGGCGAATGGCGTGGGCAGTATCCACCGGCTCCCCGTTACAGCCGGTCAGGTCCAACCACGCCTCGTCCAAGCCAAAAGGCTCCACCCGGTCGGTGTATTGATAAAGAATATCCCGTACCATACGGGAATACCGGGAATAGGTGGGAAAATCCGGCGGTACCACCACCAGACCGGGGCACTTCTGTCGGGCAGACCACAGCGGTTCTCCGGTGGTCAGCCCGTACCGGGCGGCAATCTCGTTCTTGGTCAGTACGATACCGTGACGGGCGGCCTCGTCCCCTCCAACCACCACCGGTTTATCCCGTAGTTCGGGATGCAGACTACACTCCACCGATGCGTAAAACTTGTTGCAATCCACGTGCAATATTTGCCGTTCCACCTGTCCACCTCCAATAAGGAACATTTGTTCGCTACTAGAGTATAGCACACCGGTAAAAGGTTGTCAACGATGAATTGACTGGTAAAATATTCCTTTATTGTCCGATTTATAAACCGTCTGGGATCCGTGCCCGGATACGCCTCTGCCGTCTGTTTATCCGCCGTTGTCTAAAAAAAGTATAAATAAGAGCCCCACGGTACCACCGTGGGGCTCTTGCTATACGGAGCGATCAATCCAGTTCTATCACGCCGTCATCGATGGACGGATCGGTAAACCAACGGGGAGCAGGCTGTCCCTGCGCCTCCAATGCTTTAACCGTGGCATCGTACAGCTTCTGCGGTGTAAAAGATACACTGGTATCGCTGTAAACCACGTGCACCTCGCCGTCCACCTCGATCTTGACGTAAGAACGGGCGATATAGGCGGTGTCAAGCATCTGTATCGTCACGTTCTTAACCAAGGCCGTGTAGGTGACGATGCGGTTTTCTTCATCGTATGTCCAATATTTTTCGCGGAAAGGCTCTTGAGTGGACACCTTGAAAGGACTGTCGATCGTCAGTTCCTGTCCGGCGACACCCAGAATAATACCGCGCTCCACAATGGGGAAAGAATCCCCATTCAGTACGATGGTGGAGAAATCCTCGGTGTCCGTTTCGTAAGACGCCGGAACACGGAAGGCGGTACGTAAGGTGTTCTTATACATATAGATAGCCGAGCCAGGCTCTGCCATACCGCTAAGGGAAGACGAATCCTCGGCGCTGCTGACATACTGATAGGCCGTCTTAATGGGGCGCATCTTATAACTGGCGATATCGTAACCAATATACACCGAGCCTTCCACCGATGCGCATACGATCTCCGCATCCTGGTCATCGCGCAGTTCGGGGATACAGGTGACGGTCGTCGGACCGTTCTGAGCCCCTTCCTTAGCCCGGAAAGTAAGGGCCAATATATCGCCACCAAGCGTCGTTGCCTGCTCAGAGATGAACACGCCACGACCGTTCTGCATATCAAAGTCCGCGATGGGGGCATCCAGCAGCCATTGGCTGCTGACCAGCTCCAATTGCGCACTGTCGTAAGTGACCGTGAACAGACCACTCTTAACGAGAACTTCCTCGCTCAAGGATACGGTTACCGTCACATCTTCACCAGGCAATGCCCTGTCCTCACTCCATGAAGCGGTTAGGGAGAGTGCCTGGGTCTCAACGGGTACCAACCACAGACTCACAGCCACCACCAGTACGGACAAGCAAGTACATAAGATCTTCTTTTTCATTCCATATTACCTCCTTGCTTTGTACTGTCAGGACAAGGTGTAGACATCATCATCCATGGCAAGGATGGGAGATGTCTTGATCGCGAGGGGATAGCTCACCGGGTCCTCCAGATGATGCTGCAAGTACAACGCATCATCGCTGTTGACCCGACCGTCTCGATTGAAGTCAGCCTGTTGATAGAACGGATAATGTTCCGGTAAGAACAGGTGGTAGGCAAGGGTCAATACGTCTTGCTCATCCACGTCGCCGTCCCGATCCAGGTCACCCGTCGTATACCGCACGTAACCGCAATCGTTACATTGGTCGTCGTTCACATCGGTATAGGTATGGGCCACCGGTACGGTCGCCTCACCACACAAAGAACATTGGGTATAATGTCCGGTGGCGGTGTAGCCGGCCACCATAGTGTGAGAATGGCCACGCTCATAACCGCACACCTCACAGGTGCCGTCGCAATCGGCGGCGTAGGTATGATCGTCACCCGTTACGTAAGCACCGCACAAGGTACAGACACGCCAATGGCCGGCAGCGTCTGTCTTCCAGTCTTCGCCGGGCTGATGGACACCTTCTTTACCGCAAATACGACAGACGGTGTCGCAGGAATGTGTGTGATGGCACACACCCGAACAAGGACGCCATTGGGTATACAGCGTAATAGCGGTGTCGTTAATGTCCGAATCCCAATCTAGCGGACGGGTATACTCAGCATCGTAATACACGCCAATCAGTTCGTAATCGGTTTTTAAGTCAATGCTGAGCGCACTTCTCCAATTTAAGCCGACATAAGCGTTGTACGTGGAAGGCTCGCCAGTCTCACCATCCATAACGGTGATAACGGATGGGAGAGCCGGGGCCACCTGCACATCATCCAGATAGTAGTTGTAGCCGCCACCCTGAACGGCGCCGTCGGTCATACCCATCAGCAGATAGGGTCCGTCTTTCATAAGGAACGTCATGGTAATGCGCGTCCACTCTCCGGCTTTCAAAAGACCGGTATCACTTTGGGCTTCCACTTTGCCGTCGTAGAGGAACTGGTCAGCCATGGCCGTTTTATCTGCGTCGGTAGGAATATGGGTATAGGGCGCATCCTTGGGCCACAACCATACGTTGGGAGAAAATCCTTCAGCCACGGTGTAGACCCACATAGATAGCGTGTAATACACACCGTTCTCCAAAACATAAGGCTCACGGGTGGCCGGATCCACAAGGGTCAACTGGTTACGGTTAAGGCCGCCCCAGCTAACGCCGCCTAACCGCAAAGAACGGCCACCGTCAACGGTATGATTGGTGCTGGTAGAGATCGAATAGTCACCGTTATGGATAAAGTCAATGTCTTCCGTGGCATAATCCTCATAGTCTTCCGGTATAGCCGGATTATCCAATTCCATCACGTGGATATCGTCTACATAAAACTCTATCTCGGTGGCATTGTTGCCGCAGATACCCAACCGAAGATATCCGTCACGGGGCAGATCGTTGAGGGTGATCGCTACTTGTGTCCATTGACCTGCCGCGCCAACGATATTGCTGGTTTCGTATATCCTCTCGTTATCCTTCTGGTCGGTGTAGCCAACGGTACTCTCGGTCACCGTCAGCCAGTACCGGATAGCGGATACTGCGGAACTTTCCGGAACGTAAAACCAAAAAGAAAATAGATAACCGGCCCCTGCCTTCACACGTATGGGGGTTCCGGCAGCATCCGTTAGGTTAAACTGAGGACGGGTATTGCCGGCGATGTGGTCAAAGGAATTGGTCATCACACGCAGGGAGTGACTGCCCTCGTTAGTATGATTGTAGTTGGCACTCACCTCTGCCGTCCCCATAGAAAGGTTGATAGACTCTTGGTTGCTGTACGAGGTGGATTCAAAATCCATCACGCTGGAGTGAGGCTCCAATTTCACCACATGGATATCGTCCACATAAAACTCTATCTCGGTCGCATCGTTGCCGCAGATACCCAACCGAAGATATCCGTCACGGGGCAGATCGTTGAGGGTGATGGCCACTTGTGTCCATTGACCTGCCGTACCAACGATATTGCTGGTTTCGTATATCCTCTCGTTATCCTTCTGTCGGTGTATCCAACGGTACTTTCGGTCACCGTCAGCCAGTACCGGATAGCGGATACCGCAGAATCCTCCGGAACGTAAAACCAATAAGATAGGCGATAATCCTCCCCTGCTTGCACACGTATGGGGGTGCCGGCAGCGTCCGTTAGGTTGAACTGAGGACGGGTATTGCCGGCGATGTGGTCAAAGGAATTGGTCATCACACGCAGGGAACAACAGCCCAGGTTGGTGCGATTGTAGGCCTCGCTCACCTCCGCCGTACCCGTGGAGAGGTTGATCGACTCTTTGTCTGTGTAAAAGGTGGAATCAAAATCCATTAGACTGGGATGGGACACCCTACCGGCACGCGTCCAGGCAGCGTACAGGATCATATCCCCGGTCAACTGACCATCATAGGCCGTCACGCACTCCTTATCCGTGTACCAACCGGTCAAACGATAGCCATTACGGAAAACGGGAACCGGCGTATAGGCGCCTTTTTGGGCATACCGGGTCACGGTAGTAACGCCGTCGTTGTAGTCAAGAGTCAGCTTACAGATAGCCGATGTATCGGTAATCCTCTCCATCTTCAAGTCATCGATGTATACCGTGGTACCACTCACACCGCCGGTGGGAGCGTACAGGCCAAAATGCGCCCGGACCTCGCCGCAATACACGATCTGAGACACAGTGACCCACCGGCCGGTCTCGCTCTCTGTAGTAACCGTTTCTAAGGTGCAGAAACTATCCGCTGTAGTGTCCGCAGAAGAAGACCAACTACGGTACACAAACAGCAACCGGATGTCAAAGTCGCAGGAGACCTCCTTAAGGTAGTAGGAGAAGGTAACCCGATAATACGCTCCTTTGGCAGGGGCAAACTCCGTGTCGTCCCCATCAAAGATGCGGAAGGCCGGGTTGGATCCTCCTGCCACACCGTCATCCAGATAGGCCATCTCCATAGCACCCGTACCACTCTGCGCAAAGTCAAGGTCGTCTGCCAACATAGCCCTTACGTTACTGCGGTAGGTGTTGTTAGTAGATTCGATAGATGCGGCGTATTTCTCGCCGGGGTTGTATTCGAAATCGTAATCGATCGCCCCGGTAGCAGCACCGACGCCCGACCATACCATACCGGTCAACAGCACCGTCAAGCTCAGTAGCACCGCTAACAGGCGACGGGTGTGAGCAAACATTCTTTTTTTCATATAACACTCCATCCTTTCCTGCTATTTATTGCGGTGCCTGAGCGCTGACAAAGCTGTCATCCGTCTTCAGGTAACCGTTGTAATTCTCATTGCTGGGATGCGTCTGTGCAAAAACAAAGTAACTGGTATCCAACGGGCCCTTGCCCACATTGGACGTCTGGTAGATACGGCTGTAATCCACCAACTGGATCTCAAAGAAATCGTCCGGAGTCTTACCGGTTTCGGCCGTATACGCCTCATTCATCCAGTCGATCGGGTCATTGCCCCCGGTGTATCCGGAAGTACCCACACCGTTAGCAAACTTAATGGTGGTGGACTTGCGCATACTGCGAGAACCGATATTACTGGAATAAATACGGTCAAACTTCGTGCCGTCCAGATAGAACTCGATACCGTTGGGGGTCCACTCAATGCTCATAGAATGGTACGTGTCCCAAAAATGCTCTCCATCAGCCGGCGTAATCTCGTTATGCAGAATCGTATTGTATGTTTGGCCGTTATGTTGACGGTGGCCGTCTTTGCTTCCATAATTGATAGCATTCAAGCCTTCCGGGTCATTCCACGTATGATAACAGGCCTTAAGGGAATCCTTACCAAAATTCTCGTATACGTCGATCTCGTTGCGGTAGCCCACAGAGTCGGGAGCTTCGGAATTGGCCCAAATAGCAGAACAAGAGCCGTTGCGCGTACCCATAACAATGCGCGTTTCCCATATACCGTAACGGAAAGACCACTTATTGCCCGAAACCAGGCGACCGGCGTCATAGCCGTTCTTGGTATCCGTCTTTACCCGTTTGGTGACCTGTAGCAGGTGGCCGTTGCCGGTGGTATCTTTCCATACCCACCAGTTTTCTCCATACACACCGGGGCGGTACTGGGAGCCGTAGGTTTTTTCACCGGTCTCTTCATCCACGTGAATCACGGGACCGGTGGCATCGTCGTTAGAGATGGTCCAATACTCACGCATTTCCTTATCCGTTTGCGCAGCGTTAGTGGTATCGTAACTAAACTCATCCTGCCACTGGAGGTCGTAACCGCCGGACAGACCGTACTGGCCGGCAGTATAGGTGCCGGTCAAGGTATAATCCTTGGGAAGCACGGGATTCTTATTCAACTGCTTAATGAGCTGTTGCATAGCCGCATCCACCGCATAGGAAGAGCCGCCGTTGAGCACCAGATGATTGCCGACAAAGCCGATCTTATAGTAACCCAGGCCCTTATCGTGGATAAACCCGTCGTCGTCCACCTCCATCTGGCCAATGGACTGGGCCGTTTCTGCCGTAAAGGCGGTATCGTACACACGGGACAACTTGACGCTGCCGTTCATAGGACCGACCTGGATCTCGTACTCGTAATGAGAGCCGTCATCGGTCATGGGGATAATGGGGATGAGATACCCCTTCGCCTTATACACACGGGCCTGCAACGCTTCCGCTGCCCGTTGCACCATATAGGTGGGGTATTTTTCTACCCGGATCACGTAATCGCTGATATCCGCATCGCCCAACGTGTAGGGGCCCACCTTGGCGGTAGAGGTGTACTCGTACCCCTTAGGGATGTAGCAGCCGTTATACCGGCAGACGGTGGTGATAAACTTCTCTATGGCCACCTTCAGCACCGCATTGGTCTTGGCCACGATATAGACCTTATTGTCCTGCTCCTTAATGATGTACGCATCGTCCGAAGGCAGGCTCTGACTGATGGTGGAGGAAGCGGAGCGCTTGCTATTGATGCCCAACACGATCTCGTAGGTCTGCTCGGTGCTGTTGTCGGTATTCACCGATACGGCGGTGCCTATCTCCAGGCTCAATTGCTTACTCAGATCCACCGCCATATCCATCAGTTCCTGCTGCGTAGCGTTCGGTCTAGAAGTAACTATTTCACCTATGAAGGGGTAGTTCTGCGTTACGGTCTTCACGTAATTGTGGAATACCGCAAACTGCGAGGTGAAATCGGCAGTCAGCATGGGGATGCGTTCCACCTCATCGGAGGGCGTAGTGGGGTCATAGTTCTGGGTCAGGTTGGCTGCCGAGAACCACGCCAGATATCCGTGGGTCGTTACATCCCGGCCGTCGTACAGTTTCTGTGCCGTCAAGGCGCGGTAAGGGTTACTGTACAGCAGATAGGCGGCACCGTCAATGGATACACGCATATAGGTGCGGTATGCATAGGCGGTAGTGCGATCGGCAAAGGAGATGCCGTTGACCAGCATACCGTAACGCACCGTAGCGGTAGCCTCGTCGTAGCTCCAGCACTTATGGAAATCCTCGGTAGTGGAAGAAGCTGTCAAATAGGTGGTACTGTCGCCGTACACCAGAGCGTCGGTCGCCTTACCAAACAGGATACCGCGCTCCACGATGGGCAGGGTCATATTGCCGTAGCTGACGGCAGACATATCCCCCTGTGCACAGGTGTAGGAGGCGTACAGACGCATAGCCGCATATTCCACACCGTCCTGGTTATACACGGCAGAGTTGCCGTTTATGTACAGGCCGGCCGTAGAAGACTGAGGCAGAATGGGGTGTGCATCCAACCACTCCTGCATCGGCACGGCAATAACGTCGTCCAGATACACCGAAGCGTCCTTACCCTCGGCAAAGCCGCCGCCCAGGGTCAGGTAAAAGCTTTCGCCCTCCGCCGTGGCGGCAGGGCCCTTGAGAGAGCCGGCCAGTACGGTGACCTTTTGCCATTCGCCGGCCTTGAGGGACACGGCGCCGTGCTTCTCATCCGCCGTGTAGGCAGTCTTATCCGCACTATCCAACACCGACAGGGTGGCCACCGTACCCAGAGCGTAGGTGAACACGCCGTCCGTATCGGAAGTTACGTAAAAACTCACCGCATAGCCTTCGCCCTTCTTGGCGGTGATGGTGGTGGCATCCACCTTGATCGGAATACGGGCATACGTATCACCAAAGGGGGCAGTCATAGGCAGACGCAGTGCCTTATCCCCCCCATCCGTATGATTGTATGCGTCGGTAACATCCTGTCCCGTACCGTCATCAAACAGGCTGACCAACGAGGGATTGATACCTACGGCGTAGGCTTCGTAGTCCTCTACAGAGAATACGGCCTCTGCTGAGGTAGCGACAGTCGTGCTGTCGTTGGTGGCGGCGGCTAACTCGGTTGCCAACGGCGGCACCAGCAGTACCGCTAGCAGACACACACCGGCCACAAGACTCATCCAGCGTTTCATTGCGTTTCCTCCTTGCGTTCACTGTATATATAACAATATAATATACGCATAAATATTATAACAGAGAACAAGCCAAGACACCAGTAGCAGATATACCAAATTTTTCTTGCGTTTTTCGGCGTATACAACAAAAAAAGGCCGCGCCACTCTACCTAAAAAGTCGAATAGCGCGGTCTATTATTTTCAGCCAAAAAGTGTTGATCTACGACGGCGTGCAGATCGTAGCATACCGGCAAACGGTGCCAGTTTACCAGTATTTCTCGTACGCCACACGTTCACCCACCGGTAGGTGGACCACACCACAACGAACAAACCCTTCCCGTTGCAGAATGTGGTGCATCTTGGCGTTGTCATAGCCGGTATCTATGCGCATAGCGGTAACTCCGCGGCAATCACACAACTCACGCACCAGGCGGAACATAGCGGCGGAAGCTCCTTTGCCTCGTCCAGCTTTGCCAAAGGCTACCCGGTGAATGACGGCGTAGGGGCGGTCGGTCTGCCACGCACCGTCTATGTGTGCGTAATGGGGTTCACCGGCAAAGTCCACCATAAAGTAGCCAAAAGGCTCCCCATCCTCGGTGATAAAATAGCCACGATCACGGGCAATATCTTCCCGTATGTCGTCTATATTGGGAGAGGTATCCGACCACTGAACGAAGCCCTGCTCCCGTTGATGCGCACGGGCATCCTCAATAAAAGCGGCGCCGAGAGATTCCTCACCCGGTCGTGCCAAACGAATAGATAGCATACGATAACCCCTCCGGTACAAAAGAATGGTGAAAAAGCGAAGAAGTAAAACCGACAAACCTCGGATGAGATTTGTCGGTTTTTGGCTGGGCTGGGTGGAGTTGAACCACCACGGCGTGAGTCAAAGTCACGTGTCCTACCGCTAGACTACAGCCCAATATAGTGTTGGAATACGCAAAAGAATATACCATAAAAGCCACCCTCTGTCAAGGGCGAATTGGAGGTTTCGGCAGAAATTATTTTTTATTTATCCGGCTATTGGATTATCCCACAAAATGTGCTATACTAAAAGCAAATAACCACAAAGGAGAAACGCCTATGCCGTACGACATCCTGCATATCGACCCCTATCTGGCGCCGTACAGCGACGCCATCGACCAACGCATGGAACAGTACCGTCACACCCGTCAGCGTCTGGTGGGAAAAGACGGTACGCTGGTGGATTTTGCCAACGGTTATGGGTATTTTGGCATCCATCCCACCGGGGACGGTTGGGTATATCGGGAATGGGCGCCGGGGGCGGACGCCTTGTATTTTACCGGCGATTTTAACGCATGGGACACCACAGCCTGTCCTATGACCCGGTTGGACAACGGCGTGTTTGAGGTGGTATTATCCGGCAAGGACACCTTACAGGTGGGTCAAAAAGTGCAGGTCATCGTCCGGCATGGTGAGGAGACCCTGCGCCGCATTCCGGCTTACGCTACCCGGGTGGTACAAGACCCCACTACCTACCTATGGTGCGCCGAGGTGGACGACACCCTATGGGATGGCTTCCGGTGGACGGACGGCGATTTCCACCCGGCGGCGACCCCGTTTATCTACGAATGTCACATCGGTATGGCCACCGAGGAATATCGGGTGGGCACCTACCGGGAGTTTACCCGGCAGATATTGCCCCGTGTTCGGGCGTTGGGGTACAACACCATCCAGATTATGGCAGTGATGGAACACCCTTATTATGGTTCCTTCGGGTATCAGGTATCCAACTTCTTCGCTCCTTCGTCCCGTTACGGCACCGCCCGGGAACTGAAGGCCCTCATTAACGCCGCCCATCGGTTGGGCATCGCCGTCCTGCTGGACGTGGTCCATTCCCACGCAGTGAAGAACGAGAACGAAGGTTTAAGCCGGTTTGACGGCACCGACTACCAGTATTTTCACCAAGGGGAACAGGGGCATCACCCGGCGTGGGATACCCGGCTGTTTGATTACGGTAAAAACGAGGTCTTGCACTTCTTACTGTCCAACCTGAAATATTGGTTGGATGTGTTCCACTTTGACGGGTTCCGCTTTGACGGCGTGACCTCTATGCTGTACCACGACCACGGATTGGGAAGCGCCTTCACCGATTACGGTATGTACTTTTCCCCCAACACCGACGTCCAAGCGGTAACCTATCTGCAACTAGCCAACGAACTCATCCACTCGGTCAATCCCCATGCCCTGACGGTAGCGGAGGATATGTCCGGTATGCCGGGAATGTGTGTACCCCTGGCAGATGGGGGTATCGGATTTGACTATCGGCTATCTATGGGTGTGCCGGATATGTGGATACGGTATCTTAAGGAGTTGCGTGACGAAGACTGGGATATGGGACACATATGGTACGAACTGACCAACCGCCGGCCGCAGGAGAAAAGCATCGGCTATTGCGAGTCTCACGATCAGGCGTTGGTGGGCGACAAGACCATTATGTTCCGTCTATGCGACGCCGCTATGTACACCGGGATGCGCCGGGACAGCGGTGACCCCACGGTGGACCGGGGGATGGCACTGCACAAGATGCTGCGTCTGGTAACTGCTTCGCTGGCCGGCGAGGGATATCTAACTTTCATGGGCAATGAATTCGGTCACCCGGAGTGGATCGATTTCCCCCGGGAGGGAAACGGCTGGAGTTACCATTACTGCCGTCGGCAATGGAATCTGGCAGAGGACGACGCCTTGCGTTACGGACAGTTACGGAACTTTGATAAGGCTATGGTGGGCCTACTCAAGCGTGGCCGTCTGTTGACCCGTACCGCCCGTAACCAGTGGACCCATAACAGCGAAAAGACGCTGGTATACACCAAGGGAAACACGGTGTTTGCCTTTAACTTCCATCCGGAGCGTTCCTATGAGGGGTATTATCTGCCGGTGGAGAAGCACGGCACCTACCGGGTGGTGCTGTCCACCGACCAGACGGAATACGGTGGGTTTGGACGCACGGATATGGAGTACCGCTACCAGACCCAGATGGTGGACGGACGGCCCTGTATCCGATGCTATCTCCCGGCCCGGACCGCCATCGTGCTAAGAAAAGAATAATAAACAGAGCCGTGTACCTGCAGGTACACGGCTCTGT